>CALGWX010000333.1 GCA_937936215.1 uncultured Burkholderiaceae bacterium
CGCCCTTTCATCAGTGAGATGAGCGGCAAAAGGTTGTAGTCGCCCCTCGGCGCCCGGCTGAAGGCGCGGCGGGCCACGCCGATGGCCCGCTCCTCGCCGGCATCGGCAGCGATCAGCGCCCCCATCACCGCGCCGATGCTGGTGCCGGCGACGCAGTCGATCGGCACGCCGCGCGCGCGCAGCGCCCGCCACACCCCCAGATGGGCAAACCCCCGCGCGCCGCCGCCGGCCAGGACGAGCCCGACGGCGGTGCGGCTGAGCAGGCGCGCCAGCCGCGCCATGTCGCGCGGCAGCTCCGGGCGCAGGTTCACGTGGCCCGCCACCGGCCGGCGCGCGACCCACGCCCGCGCGCCGCGCGGCACCGCGTGCTCGGCAGCGTGCAGCAGCACCAGCGTCTGCGCCGATTCGCGGCCCGCGCCTTCAGCGAGCAGCGCCTGCTCCACCGGATGCAGCGCCGGCGGCTGCGCGGCGTCGGCCAGCAGCAGCAGCTCGTCGCCGAGGTGAACGCAGCGGCGCGTCCAAGGCGATGGCGAGTCCTCCGCCACGCGCAGGACGAAGTCGTGCTCGGCCTCGACGGCGTCGAGCGCCAGCGCGATGCGGCGGTCGTCCTGCCCCGCGGGGTTGGCGCCGGCCTCCCCAAGCAGTTGGTCGATGGCGGCGGCATCGACCACGCGCACGCGCCCGTGCCGCGCCAGTTCGCCGGCCAGCCGCTGCGCCAAGGCGGGCAGATCGACGCCGGCGCTAGCCGGCAGCAGCGCCACGGTCACCGGTGGCGGCACCGGTCGCCGCTGATGTTGCGTTTGCAGCCGGGCAATGATCGTGCGCATCACCGCCGTCGACGCCTGCGGGCTGCGCGCCAGCAACTCGTCGAAGCGCGCCCGGTCCAGTCGCGCCAGCACCGAGTCGCGGATCGCCACCACGGTGGCCGATCGCGGCTCGCCGCTGACGAGGCTCATCTCGCCGATCAGCTCGCCGCGGCCGAGTTCGCGCACGGCGCGGCGCGCGCCGTCGTCGCCTTCGAGGTAGACGCGCAGCCGGCCGCTCACCGACAGATACGCCGCATCGCCGGGCAAGCCCTGCCGCATCAGCACCTCGCTGGCGGCGATCTCCGTCCACTGCACGTGGCCGGCGAGAGCGGCGCGCGCGTCGGCGCCGAGGTCGCCGAACAGCGTCCCGAGGTACTGCGCCAGCAGCACCTGGCGCCGCGCCTGCACGTCGGCGGCGGCGATCACGGCACCCGCCCGCGCGGCGAAACCACCCAGCCGTCGTGCCGCCTTGCGCTGCTGCGGCAGCGCGCCGCGCCTGCTCGCAGCGGCGGGCGCGTGGCCGCCGGCAATTCGACGACCGCGGCGCGCCCTCGTCCGCCCCATCGCGCCGATCGCGCTGTCGGCTGCGGTCCGGCACGCAGCTGGGGGCTGGGACGCGGCAGGCGGCCGGAACGCAGCAGGCGACATGGACACGGCAGGCGCCCGCGACGCGCCTCAGTGCCTGTCATGCAGGGCCTCCAGTTCATCGGTCAGCGCCCGCACGCGCGAGGCGAGCAGCAGCCCAAGGTTCAACAGCAGCTTGGCCAGCAGTGCGGGGTGCTCGGCGCGGATGCGCTCGTACGCAGCGCGGTCCAGTTCGAGCACGATGGCGTCGTCCTCGGCGATCGCATCGGCCGAGCGCGGCCGTCCCTGCAGCAGGCCGATCTCGCCGAAGGCCACGCCCGGCGCGTAGGTCACCATCCGTCGCCCGGGGCCACTGTCGCCTGCCGGCAGCCAGATGCCGATCGGCCCGCGCAGCGACACGTACATCGCATCGCCCGGATCGCCGCGGCGAAAGACGAACTCGCCCTTGGCGATGCGCCGCTCGACCATCAGCGACGACAGCAGCGACAGCTCGTCGTCTTCCAGGCCCGCGCCCAGCAGCGTTTGCGCCAGGGTCAGCGCTGGCCGGTCGCGCGCCGGACCGGCCAGCTGCGCCAGCAGCGCCTCCTCGGCGGCCTCCAGCGCCCGGTCGGCATCGGCGAAGAACGCCACGTGCTGCAGGCGGCCATGCACGTCCATGTCGCGGATCATCCGCAGGCGCGGATCTTCGGGCCCGAGGCCGGCAATCAGCAGCCGCCGTCCCTGCCGATGCACGTAATCGGCGGCGTGCAGCAGCACGCGGGCGCCGCTGGCATCGACGTCGATGACCCGATCGAAGTCCAGCACGATGACGTCGGAGCCGGCCGCAAGTTCCTCGATCGCCTCATCGGCCGCCTCGGCGGTGCCGAAGAACAGCGCGCCGTCGAGCTCCAGCAGGGCGATGCGCCGGCCGTGGCGGCGCAGCAGCTCGGCCTCTTCGTGCGGCCGCACCTTGCGCGAGGTGCGCCGGTCCGCGTGCAGCCGCCGCCGCACCGCCGGCCTGGTGTTGCTGCGGATGAACATCACCATCGCCACCAGCGTGCCCAGCGCGATCGCCGCCGGCAGCGACACCGCCACCGTCACCGCCGCCACCAGCAGCATCGCCGCGTAGCTGCCGGCCAGCCGCACCGGCAGGCGACCCTGCCGCCCCTCGCGCCAGAGCATCGCGGTGGCGCCGCGCGTCCAGTCGTCGACCAGGCCGATGGCCACCGCGAAGAAGACGCCGGCGATCGCCGCCATCGGCACGATGTCCATGAAGCGCAGGCCCAGCGCCAGCGCCGCCAGCAGGCCGACCCCGAACAGGAGCCGCGACATCGCGGTGCGGCCGCCGGCATCGAGGTTCAGCTTGCTGCGCGTGGTCGATGCCGCGCTCGGCGGCGCGCCGATCGCGCCCACCGCGATGTTGGCCACCCCCGGGGCGAGCAGCTCGCGCTCGCTGGAGTGCCGCTTCTGCGTCAGCTCGTCGATGGTCGAGCCGGCCAGCGCCGACTGCAGGCTCGACATCATCGCCACCGCAAGCGCGAACTGCAGCAGTGGCCAGGCCATCGCGGGCAGCAGGCCATTGCGCACGTGGTCGGGCAGGGGCGCCAGCACGTCGAGCGCCGGCCAGTGAAACTCCGGCACGCTGAGCAGCGGCCCGAGGCCGCTTGCCAGCGGGGTGGCGGCAAGCAGATGGTGCAGCCCGGTGGCCGCGGCCAGCGCCAGCAGGTACGGCGGCACCGGCCGCGTCCACGCCGGCGCGCGAAGCGCCGCCAGCAGCGCCGTGGCGGCGACGAGCGGCGCCAGCCACTGCGCCTGGCGCAGGTCGAACTGCCCCGGCGTGCCCGGCAGCCCCAGCGCGTGGGGCAGCATCGCGCCGGCCATCAGCACGGCAGCGCCGTTGATTTAGCCGGCGTGGACCGGAAACGGCACGAAGTGCACCAGCCGGCCGAGATTCATCGCCGCCAGCGCCACCTGCAGCAGCCCCGCCAGCACGACGCCCAGCCCGACGAAGGCCAGGATCGTCGGCAGGAACGGGCGCCCGTCGGCGCCGAGCAGGCGGCTGTCGAGGATCAGCCCGCCGATCAGCGACGACACCAGCAGCGCCAGCGCCGCGCTCGAGCCGCTGAGCAGCGGGCCGCGGCCGCCGGCCAGCATCGACGCGATGCTGGCCACGCCGGCAGTGAAGGCGCCGAGCAGGAAACCGTTCTGCGCCAGGTCGGCCCCGAGCGGCGCGTAGGCGATGAGCCCGTAGCCGCCCTCGACCGCCGGCAGCACCATCGCCGCCGTCAGCGCGCCGGCAATGTCGCCGCGGGCCACGCCGTCGCGGCGCGCCAGCGAACGCGACCAGTCGCCCAGGCCGAGGGCCGCGCCGCTCACCGGCCGCCCTTCATGCGCCCCGGCGGCGCGGCGGCCAATGCGCGCATCAGTCGCGCGCTCCCCAGGAGGGAAACTCGTCCACCAGCGCCGTGTGCGTGACCAGCTCGCGCCCCTTCCACAGGTGCAGGTGGAACGACGGCGGCTCGAAGGTGAAGCCGACCTCGGCGTCGGGCACCAGGTCGAGCCGCAACTGGTGCGCGCTGCTCGGGCAGATCGAGGCCATCGTGCCGCCGAAGCGGGCCATCGCGTTGCGGTGCTGGTGGCCGCAGATCACCCGCTCGACGTGCGGGTGGGAGGCGAGCACGGCGGCTTCGGCAGCGGCGTCCGCTTCGGCCAGGCCCATGTTGTCCATGAAGCTGAGTCCGCTGGCGAAGGGCGGATGGTGCTGGGCGACGATCGTCGGCCGGCGCGACGCCGCCAGCGTGCGGTCGAGCCAGCGCAGTCGCTTCTCGCACAGCGCGCCGCCTGGCCGGCCCGGCACGAGCGTGTCGAGCACGACCAGCCGCACCGCGAATTCGTCGACGGCGTACTGCACGAAACCGTCGTCGCCGTGCAGGTGGCGGTGGGCCGGGAAGGCGGACCGCAGCGCATCGCGGTCGTCGTGGTTGCCGACGGCGAGATACACCGGCATCGGCAGCGGCGCCAGGATCTCGGCCAGCACCGCGTACTGCGCCAGGCTGCCGCCCTCGGTGAGGTCGCCGGTGGCGATCACGGCGTCGGGCCGCCGCGGCAGCGCGAGGATGCGGCGCACGCAGCGCTCGAACATGGCCACGGTGTCGACCCGGCCATAGGCGAGGCTGCCACGCTCGACGACGTGCGGGTCGCTGATCTGGCAGAGCAACATGAAACCGGCCGAAAGTGGCAGCCGTCGCGGCGCCGAGCCGCGGCGGGCGGGGTCAAGGCGACGAGAGCGTAGCGGATAGCGGCGCTTGCGGGCGCGTCGAATGCGGTTCCCTGACCACTGCGCCGCCGACGGCGCGGCCAACGGCGAGGCGCCCCTGGGCTATCCGGCCTGCACCGGGGCGCGACGCGCGACCGTGGGGCGCAACAGCGGCAAGGCAGGCGGCGAGCGCCGCATCGAGGTTTGCCCGCGCCTGCGGGCTCAACGGCGAGCCCAGTTCGAAGGCGCAGCCGCGGATGGCGAGCACGTACGCGGGCGGCGGCTGGGCGCCGGTGAGCCGAACGTAGGCGTCGAGCACGGCTGCCGGCGCCAGGCTGTGCGTGCTGTGGCTCGAGACCGACGCCGCCGCGATCCTGCGCAGCTCGAAGTCGGCGCCGTTGGTGGCGGCGTCGATGAACAGCACGAACTCGCGCCCGAGCAGGTCGAGCGCGTGCTCGACCTGCAGTTGAAAGTCCGTCAGCACCTCGACGCCGGCAAGGCGCATCGCCTCGATACGGCTTGCCGCCAGCGGCCCCAGGGCGTCGTCGCCGCGGCTGGGGTTGCCGATGGCCAGCACCAGCACCGGCGCCACGCCGGAAGGCGGATCCAGGCTCAGCATGCGCCCTTGACCCGGCGGTCGACCGTCGCGCCGTCGGCATCGACCAGCTCCACCGCCAGCGGCATCTGCCCGAGCGCGTGCGTGGCGCACGACAGGCAGGGGTCGAAGGCGCGTATCGCCACCTCGACGTGGTTGAGCAGCGCCTCGGTGAGCGTGCGGCCGTCCAGATAGGTGCGCGCCACCTGCCGGATCGCCTCGTTCATCGCCTGGTTGTTGTGCGTGGTCGAGACGATGAGATTCGCCCGCGTGACCTGGTCGTTCTCGTCGACGCGGTAGTGGTGGATCAGCGTGCCGCGCGGCGCCTCGATCACGCCGACGCCGCGCTCGGCGCGCTCGCCCTGCGCGACGAGGTCGGTGCCGAGCAGGTCGTCGTCGTGCAGCAGGTCCTTGATCGTCTCGGCGGCGGCGAGCATCTCGATCATCCGCGTCCAGTGGTACGCCAGCGGCGCATGCACCGGCCCGCCGCCGAAGGCGTCGAGGAACTCGCGCCGCGCCGCGTCCGCCAGCGGCGTGTGGATGCGGTCGCAGTTCTGCACCCGCGCCAGCGGGCCAACCTTGTACCAGCCCTCTTCCGGGCCGAGCTGGCGCAGGAACGGGAACTTCATGTACGACCACGGCTTGACTTCCTCGACGATCAGCTCCCAGTAGCGGGCGCAGTCGCCGCGGTCGAACAGGATCGCGCCGTCCGCATCGCGGGCGCGAAGCGCGCCGTCATACAGGTCCATCGCCCCGTCGGGGCCGACGATCGACAGCAGGTTCGAGCGGAAGGCGCCGAAGCGGTCGTAAAGCGCCCGGTTCGACTCGTGCAGCCGGCGCGCGAGGTCGACCGCCTCGCGCGACCAGGCGATCACACGATAGATGTCCTCCTGCAGGTAGGCGCGCTCCTCGGCGGTAAGCGACTTGTTCACGCCGCCGGGAATCGCCCCAGTGCCGTGCACGCGCTTACCGGCGGTGACGCGAATCACCTCCTGGCCGTACTTGCGCAGCAGCACCCCTTTCTTGGCCAGCTCCGGGTGCTCGGCGACCAGCGCGACGATATTGCGGCGGCCGACCTCGGCGTCGAAGCCGAACAGCAGGTCGGGCGAGGCCAGGTGGAAAAAGTGCAGCGCGTGCGACTGCAGGATCTGGCCGTGGTGCATCAGGCGGCGGATCTTCTCCGCGGTGGGCGTGAGCTTGGCGCCGACGATCACGTCCATCGCCTTGGCCGCGGCCAGATGGTGGCTCACCGGGCAGATGCCGCACAGCCGCTGCACCATCACCGGCACTTCCCAGTACGGCCGGCACTGGATGAACTTCTCGAAGCCGCGGAACTCGACGATGTGCAGCCGCACCTGCTGCACGTGGCCGTCGGCGTCGAGCAGCAGGGTCACCTTGCCGTGGCCCTCGACGCGCGACAGCGGATCGATCGCCACCCGGCGCAGTTGCTCGGGATGCTCGGCGGCTTCGAGTGCGAAGGTCATGGTGCCCTTTCACCGCGACGGACGGGGGGCTGCCGCCGCGTGCCGGTCTTGGGGTGCGGTCCGACGGCGCATCGCCGCCTCAGTCGTAGTGGATCAGCCCGTGGCCGAGCTGCGGCGTGCGGCCGGCGAGCAGGTCGGTGAGGAACTTCCAGATCGCGTCCGCCGACGGCGGGCAGCCGGGCAGGAAGTAGTCGATCTTCACCACCTCGTGCAGCGGGTGCACCTTGTCGAGGGGCAACGGCAGCTCGGGGTCGTTGGGAATGCCGCCCTTCGACAGCCCCAGCTCGGTCTCGTAGACCTCCTGCAGGCAGGCGCCGAGGTCCAGGTGGTTGCGCTGCGCCGGCAGCCCGCCATTGATGGCGCAGGCGCCCACGGCCACCAGAATCTTGCAGCGGCTGCGGAACTCGCGCAGCACGTGCACGTTCTCGGCGTTGCAGATGCCACCCTCGATGAAGCCGATGTCGCAGTTGCCGCAATGCTTGATGTCGGTGAACGGCGAGCGGTCGAACTCCACCTTGTCCAGCAGCGCGAACAGCCGCTCGTCGATGTCGAGGAACGACATGTGGCAGCCGAAGCAGCCGGCCAGCGAAGTCGTCGCCACCCGGAGCTTGCGCGGCGGCTTGGTCGTCATTCGGCCCCCTGCGGCTTGCGGTCGAGCGGCCGCGGCGCATCGCGCAGCGCCTGCGCCGCCACCGGCTCGCGGTCGAAGCGGCGGCGGCCGATCGGCACCGCGAAGCCCACCCGCTTGCGGATGATCACGCCGACCGGGCAGACCTCGACCGCCTTGTCGGTGACCGCGATGTCGGTGTCGGCGAGCCGCCCGCTCTCGCTGTTGACGATCAGGTGCTTGCGGATGCCGCGGCCCGACAGCGCGAACACGCCCTTGCCGTCGACCTCGCTGGAGGCGCGCACGCACAGCTCGCACAGGATGCAGCGGTTGAAGTCGAGCAGGATGTCCGGATGCGAGGCGTCGACCGGCCGGTCGGGGTAGAAGTGGTCAAAGCGCGGCGTCAGCATGCCGACGTCGTAGGCGACTGCCTGCAGCTTGCAGTCGCCGCTTTTCTCGCACGACGGGCAGAAGTGGTTGCCTTCGACGAACAGCATCTGCACCAGCGTGCGCCGCTTCTCGGCGATCTCTTCGGTGCCGCTCTCGACGCTCATGCCGGCGGCCGCCGGCAGCGTGCACGAGGTCACCCAGCGGCCGTCGACCTTCACCGTGCACACCTTGCAGCTGCCGTGCGGCTTGAACTCCGGGTGGTAGCACAGGTGCGGGATGTAGCGGCCGGCCGCCAGCGCCGCCTGCATGATCGTCTGCCCCGGCGTGAAGGAGACTTCCTCGCCGTCGAGCACGAACGTGCGCCCGGGCGCCTTGACCGTCATCGCCGCCTCCGCGCGTTGCGCGCCGCTGCACGGCGACCGGGCGCGCTCCCGAGGCGCGGGGATAGCCGGCCTGGGCCGCGTCCGGCCGGGCGAGCGCGCCTCGAAGCCTCGCCTACCGTGCCGCGCGCAAGTTGCGCACCGCTCATGTCGTTCCTCCGCCGGCGACGGCATCCGCTTCCGCCGCGCCGAAGTGCGCGCCGGGGTCGTCGCGGCCGGTCATCGCGCGGGCGCGCGCGAGCGCGCCGTCCAGATCGAAGGCCGGCACGAACTCCGGCGTCAGCAGGCGCCGCTCGTAGGCGGGGCGGAAGCGCTTGAGCGTGTCGAGCACCGGGTTGCAGGCAGTGTGGCCCAGCCCGCAGTGGCTGGCCGCCTGCAGCAGGCTGTTGAGGTCCGTGATCTGCGCCAGGTCGTGCGGCGAGCCCAGGCCGGCGGCGAGCTTGTCCATCAGCCGGGCCAGCAGCGTGGTGCCGACGCGGCACGGCGTGCAGAAGCCGCAGCTTTCGTGGGCGAAGAAGTGCACGAAGTTGCGCGCCACCTCGAACATGTCGCGCGACTCGTCGAAGACCATGAAGGCGCCGGCGGTGGGCAGGTCCTCGAAGGCGATGCGGCGGTCGAACTCGGTGGCATCGATGCAGATGCCGGAGGCGCCGCTGACCTGCACGGCCTGGGTGGCCTCGGCGCCGCAGTCGGCGAGCACCTGCGCTACCTTCGTGCCGAACGGATACTCGTAGATGCCGGGGCGGGCGCAGTCGCCGGAGACGGACAGCAGCTTGGTGCCGGCCGAGCGCAGCGTGCCGATGCTGCGGTACCACTCGCCGCCGCGCACCGCGATCAGCGCCGCGGCGCAGAAGGTCTCGACGTTGTTGACGATCGTCGGCTGCTTCAGATAGCCGCTGATCACCGGGTACGGTGGCCGGTTGCGCGGCACGCCGCGCTTGCCTTCCAGCGACTCGATCAGCGCCGACTCCTCGCCGCAGATGTAGGCGCCGGCGCCGACGTGGATGCTGATGTCGAAGTCGAAGCCCGGCCAGTCGCAGATGCCAGAGCCGAGCAGCCCCTCGCGGCGGCGGCGGTCGAGCACCGCCTGCAGGTGCGCCAGCAGGTGGCGGTACTCGCCGCGCAGGTACAGGAAGCCGTGCCGCGCGCCGACCGCGTAGGCCGCCACCGTCATGCCATCGAAGACGAGGTCGGCGTACGAGGCGAGCAGCACGCGGTCCTTGAAGGTGCCGGGCTCGCCCTCGTCGGCGTTGCACACCACGTAGCGCGGCGTGGCCGGCGCCTGCGCGCAGGCCTCCCACTTCAGGCCGGTGGTGAAGCCGGCGCCGCCGCGCCCGCGCAGGTTGGCGAGCTTGATCTCCGCCAGCACCGCGCGCGGGCCCTGCGGCTCGATCTCGATGGCCTCTCGCCAGGAGCGCTCGTTCGACGCCCGCTCGCGCAGCGCGCCGCTGCCGCGTGCCAGCGCGGCGTGGATCGCCTCGCCAGGGGCGAGGTTCGAGTCGAGCAGGACGTCCCTGCGGCGGATGTTGTCGGCGACGACGAACAGCTCCCGCGGCCAATGCGGCACCGGCAGCCCGCTGCGCACCAGTTCCGCGATCTGCTCGATGCGCGCGTCGTCCAGCCGCGGGATCGCCCAGCCGTTGACGAGCAGCGCGGGCGCCTGGTCGCACATCCCCGTGCACGAGGTGGTGTCGATCGACACCAGCCCGTCCTCGGAGGTGCGGCCGCGCTCGACCCATAGCAGCTCGCACAGGCGCGCCAGCAACGCCTCGGAGCCGGCCATGCGGTCGGTAATGTTGTCGGAGAAGCGGATCCGGTAGCGGCCACCGGGGGCCAGGTGCAGGAAACTGTAGAAGCCGGCCACGCCTTCGACGCGCGCCCGCGGCAGCCCGAGCGCGCGGGCGATGGTGGTGATCGCCTCCGGCCGGATCCAGCCCTCCGGCTCCTGCGCCTCGCGCAGGATCTGCACGAGTTCGGTGCGCGCGTTGCCGTGCCGGTCGAGGATCGCATCGAGCCGGCGCTTGCGTTCCGCCGCGGTGGTCGTCGTGGCCCTGTCCATCCGCATCGAAGCTCCATCGACGCGGCCCCATGTTGCTCGACAGCCGCATGACGTCGCTGACCGGCGTCAAGCCAAGGTCGCAGGCCACCCATTCGCGGCAGAGGTTTGACCTGCGTTACCGATGCGCGCCCGTGGGCGACCAACGAACGCGCCGCCGCCGCGGCTACGCCACGACGCGGGCCGCCGGCACCTCGACCAGGCGATCGCCGGCGATCGCCAGCACGCGGTCGCCCGGCTCGCGCTCGATCGGCGCGCCGCCGGTGAACTCGCCGAAGGCCGGCAGCAGCAGCAGGCCGTCGCGCTGCCAGAAGCAGGGCAGCCGCACCACATCGTTGGCGCCCTGCAGCCGCACGCAGGGGTGCAGATGACCGGCAACGACGGCGGCGCCGTCGCACCGCTGCGGGTGGTGACAGAAGGCGAGGCCATCGGCCCGCCACGGCTCGGCGACGACCTCGATGCCCAGCGCCGGCGGCAGCGCGCCCGCGTGGCGATCATGGTTGCCCTCGACCAGCGTGATCGGCAGTTGCGACTGCGCGGCGCGCCAGCGCGAAAGCTGCGCCATCGTCTCGCCGCCTTGGGCCTCGCGCGCGTGCAGCAGGTCGCCGAGGAAGACCAGCCGCCGCGGCCGCAGCGCTTCGATCAGGCTGCCGAGCCGCGCTAGGTTGGCGCTCGTCGTGCCCTGCGGCACCGGCAGGCCGCGGGCGCGAAAGGCGGCCGCCTTGCCAAAGTGCGCGTCGGCCACCACCATCCAGCCGCGATCGAGCCACAGCGCCGCACGCTGCGGCAGCGCCCGCCACGCCGCGCCGCCGAAGGCGAAGTCGATGTGCGTCGGCAGCCGGTCGGCGCCGCCGTGGCGGCGCGCCGGGGCGAAGCGGCGGCCGCTCACGCGCAAGCGATCGGGCCGCGGCCGCGGCTCGTGCCGAGCGTCACGACAGCCGCCTGACCGTGAAACCGCGGTCGCGCAACAGCCGCAGCAGGCCGTTGGGGCCAAAGTAGTGCAGCGAGCCGATCGCCACCGCGTGCAGGCGGCCGCTGGCGGCGTAACGCTCGATAGCGGCGACCATCTTCGGGTGGCGGCCGACGAAGATGCGCTCGGCGACGAAGCGCCGCGCGTCGCGGCCGCTGCGCGCCATCTCGGCGGCCAGTTGCTCCATCGCCGCCTCGTCGCCTCGCTCCCACGCGACCACCAGCCGCTCGATGTCGGCGCGGCTGGCGCCGCTTTCGATCGTCTCCAGCGCGTCGCGCAGGTAGTCCAGTTGCACCGCCGGCGCGGCCTCGTCGAACAGCCGCATCTGCTCCTCGACGCCCTCGATCTCGACGATCGGCTTGCCGCCCGCCACCGCGGCCTGGTACAGGAGCGCTTCGGCGCCGAAGGCGGGGCTGAGTCCCGCGGCCGCCGCCTCCAGCAGGACCAGCGTGTTGGCCACCATCCACGGCTTCATCCGGCAGCACAGCGGCAGGCCGCCAGCGCGCCCGGCAGCGACCTTCCGCAGGCGCGCCAGGGTCGCCGCGTCGGCCTGCGCGTCCAGGCCCGGCGCGCCGTCCGGATACATCGCGTAGCGCTGCGCCGCCGCCAGGCTGGTTTGCGCGTCGAACACGTTGGCCTCGAAGGCGATCACCTGCGCGGCCGCAAGCGCTGGTGCCGCGGCCGCCGCGGCGAACTGCGGCTTGCCGACGTGGATGGTGCCGACCAGAAGCACGCGGTCGGCGCCCCGCGTGGCTTCCCAGAAAAAGCCGCGCGGCACCACGTCGTCGTTCGCCCAAGCGGCCACAGGGCAATGCGCGGCAACCAGCGCCACAAGCACGATACAAAACCGACCGATGACTCGCATGGACATGAGCCGACATCGAGAAACGCGCATCCTCAGACCCAGTTTCGACCGCGGCCGAGTGTATCGACGGCCGTCGCCGCTACTTGCAGCCATGGTTCACCGAACTGCGGGACGAACGTCAAGCGCCGCGCCAGCGTGAACGAGGACGCTTGTACGGCGCGCGGCGAGCGACATGACAGCAACGGCGTCGGTCACATTATCGAGATGAAAAAGCACGGTAGACGCGGCATCGCGCTTCACCCATCGAGGCGAGTCGTCGCTCGGCGTCTGCGAAGTGCGGACCGTGCAAACTCAGGCGCCGCAAAGGAGCGATAGCCGCATGAAGCGACCCGGCGTTAGGCGGCGCCGGCGTCGCTGGTCGGTGCTACTTTGGGCCGCTCGGTCCGAACGCTGCGGCAGGTGGCGCGCATCGCTGGCATCGATGCACGGTTCGAGCCGACGGCTAACGGCAGTCTGCCTTTCATGCGTGCTGCCTTGGCGCGGAAACGGACCGGCAGCCGGCCGTTGTCTACTTGCCTGCCGATATGGAGTTCTCCCCGCTACAGACAACCCGCTTTGCGGAGGTCAATATGAGCACAGGAAAACACGAGTCCGACAGTTCTGAACGACCCGGCGCAGGCCACACTGGCGGCTCTGGCACGGGCAGCCCGGCCGCTGCGGCGAAACCCGGCAACGGAGAAAACCTGCACAGCGAGGTCGCAGGCTCCGGCGAAGAGTCGCAACCGATGCCGGTGACGCGCGACGAGGTCGCGCCCGAATTCACCGGTGCCCCGCCAGCCGGGGAACTCGAGGCGATCGCTAGCTTCGACCCGGGCCACGCCTTGAACGAAGGCATGCCGCTGCCACTACCGAACGAGGACTTCGCGGAACTCAAGCCGGCCGAGTATGCGGAGTTCAGCGCGGCCGAGTCGGTGTGCGGGCGCGATGATCGCGTTCGAGTCTCGCCAGCGACCGCCACCCCATGGCGCTGGATCTGCCAGTTGATCATCACCATGCCCAACGGCGCGGGTTTTCGCGGCACCGGCTGGTTCATCGGTCCCAAGTGCGTGATGACCGCGGGCCACTGCGTCTACAGCAAAGCCAACGGCGGTTGGGCGCGGCGCATCGAAGTGATCCCCGGCATGGACGGCGCGTCCCGCCCCTTCGGCAGCGCGGTTGGCACCCGCTTTCGGTCGGTCACCGGCTGGACCAGCAGCACCGATCCCAATTACGACTACGGCTGCATCATCCTGCCCTCGCCCTTGGGCAACTCAGTCGGCTTTTTCGGGTTCGCGAGCCTTTCCGACGCGTCACTGAATGGGCTGCTGCTGAACAACTCCGGCTACGCCGGTGACAAGCCCTTCGGTACGCATTGGTTCAATGCCGGGCGCGTGTCCCAGGTCACTTCGCGGAAGATCTACTACATGTTGGACACCTTCGGTGGCCAGAGCGGCAGCCCTGTCTGGCGGCTTTCGAACGGGCAAAGGCATGCGGTGGGCATCCATGCCTACGGTGGCTGTCCGAACAGCGCAACGCGAATCGTCAAGCCCGTGTTCGATAACATGATGGCGTGGCGGTCGCTGTGAGCTTGCCGGGATGGTGACTTTCGAGGGCAGGATCTCCGAGGTGATGGAAAGCTGGCCGCTGCAGCTGATCGTCACGGTCGGGAACCAGTGGCATATGGTGACACTCACCGACGCCACCGAAGTCAAGCGCGACGGCATCGTCGTCGGTCCCGGGGCGCTTCGCCCCGGGCAGGTCATCGCCGTGCAGGCCGAACGCAGGCCGCCCGGCGGCGTGGCCGCCGTCACCATCACGATTCGTCAATGAAGGGCAAGCGGCGAGCGGCCGGCAACTTGCCGCAGATCTGATCCACGCTCGATGCGCACGGCTCGGACCCGCGCGGGGGCGCACCGCCGCTACGCGCGCGCCACGCCGACGGTCCCGCCGCCATTGAGCCGCTTGACGTAGCGGCGCACGCCCTCGTCGTCGGGCGCGGCGGTGGCGATGTAGCCGCGGCCGCGCATCAGCCGGCCCATGCTCTCGTTGTCGCGCAGCACGTAGCCGACGATCTCCGTCAGGCCGCGGCTGCGCGCGGTTTCCTCCAGCGCCGTCATCAGCGCATGGCCCAGGCCCCGCCCCTGCCAGGCGTCCTCGGTGACGATGCCGAACTCGCACGAGTAGCCGTCCGGCATCCGCGTGTAGCGGGCCACGCCGCGGATCTCTTCCTGCTCGCCGCTGGCGTCGATGGCGACGAACGCCATCTCGCGGTCGTAGTCGATCTGCGTGAAGCGCACCAGCCGCTCGGTGGTCAGCTCGCGCAGCGGCACGTGGAAGCGGTTGTACATCGTCTGCGGCGACAGGCGGGCGATGAAGCGGCGCTCGGCCTGGGCGTCCTCGGGGCGGATCGGGCGCAGCAGCACCGTCTCGTCGCCGCGCAGCCGGTGCGTGCGCGCCAGCGTCTTCGGGTAGGGGTGAATCGCCAGGTGCGAGAAGGTCGCGTCCGGCGCCAGCGGTCCGTCGCCGAGCACCACACGGGCATCGAGCGCCACCGCGCCCTCCTCGTCGACCAGCAGCGGGTTGATGTCGAGTTCCTGCACGCACGGCAGCTCGCAGGCGAGCTCCGAGACCTTCAGCAGCACGTCGATCAGCGCGTCCATGTTGACCGGCGGCAGGCCGCGAAACGCTTCTAGCATCTTCGCCACCCGAGTGTGCGAGATCAGGTCGCGGGCGAGGAAGCGGTTCAGCGGCGGCAGCGCCACCGCGGCGTCGCGCAGCACCTCCACGGCGATGCCGCCGGCGCCGAAGCTGATCACCGGCCCGAAGGTGGCATCGCGCGCCAGACCGACCAGCAGTTCGCGGCCGTGCGGCCGCACGATCATCTGCTGCACCAGCACGCCGAGGACCTTCGCCTGCGGCGCGCGCTCGGCACAGCGGCTGCGGATCAGCTCGACGTTCTGCGCCACGTCGCGCGCGTTCATCACCGACAGCACCACGCCGCCGATGTCGGTCTTGTGCACCAGGCCGGTGGCGGCCGCCTTCAGCGCCACCGGGTAGCCGATTTCCTCGGCCAGCGCGACGGCTTCCTCGGCGCTGGCGGCCAGCCGCGTGCGCGCGGTGTCGATGCCGAAGGCCGCCAGCAGCGCCTTCGATTCGCGCTCGTCGAGGCTCGCCCGGCCGGCGGCGGAAACGCGCTCGATCAGCCGGCGGGCGCCGGTGGCGTCGGTGTCGAAGTCGGTAACCTGCGGCGGCGGCACCTGCAGCCGCATGCGGCGGCCGCGCACGAACTTGGCGAGATAGGAGAACGCCTCGACGCCGCGCTCGGGGCTCGCGGCGGTGGGCATGCCGGCGCCGTCGAAGATCTCGCGGCCGCGGCGGGCGTCCTCGCCGCCGAGCCAGGCGCTGATCACCGGCTTGTCGGTCGCCTTGGCCAGCGGCAGCAGCGCGCGCGCCGTCTCCTCGGCACCGAGCGCGATCGTCGGCGCGAACAGCACCAGGATGCCGTCGTTGCCCGGGTCGGCCGCCACTTTCTCGAAAGTGGCGGCGTAGCGGTCCGCATTGGCGTCGCGCATCACGTCCACCGGGTTCGTGCGCGACCAGTTGGGCGGCAGCACCGATTCCAGCGCGGCGATCGTCTCCGGCGCCAGGGTGGCCAACGCGACCTCGTTGTCCGCGACGACGTCGGCTGCCAGCACGCCGGGGCCGTCGCCGTTGGTGATGATCGCCAGCCGGTTGCCCGGCTCGGCCCGCGGGAAGCGGCCGGCGGCCAACGCCTCCGCGGCGGAGAACATTTCC
>CALGWX010000334.1 GCA_937936215.1 uncultured Burkholderiaceae bacterium
GGCCCCGGGCGAATCGCCCGAGCTGTGGCGCTTCGGCAGCCGCGAGTTGTGGCGGGCGCGGCAGATGCTGCACTTCGAGCGCGACTTCGAGGCGGTGCCCGAGCTGGCGGCGCTGGTGGCCGACCTGCTGCAGGAGGTCGAGGCGCTGCGCGACCGGCTGCGGCGGGCCGGATTCGAGTGAGCCGCCACGGCGCGACAACCCGCCACGCGCACCCGGAGGCGAACCCATGAGCCAGGAAACCCTGCCCAGCGCGACAGACGAGTTTCGGGCGCAGTGGCGCCTGATGAGCGTCTACGAGAAGTTCGAGCAGTCGGTAGCGCTCGTGCTCAGCGGCGTGATCGCGGTGATCATCGTCGTCTCGCTGCTGCAGCTGATCCGCACCGTCTATACCCTGCTGGTGCTCGATGCGCTGAACCCGGTCGACCACCGCGTGTTCCAGACCGTGTTCGGCATGATCATGACGCTGCTGATCGCGATGGAGTTCAAGCACTCCATCATCAAGGTGGCGCTGCGGCGCGAGAGCATCATCCAGGTCAAGACGGTGGTGCTGATCGCGCTCATCGCGCTGTCGCGCAAGTTCGTGATCCTCGAGCCCGATGCCAGCCCGGCGCGGATCGCGGCGCTGTCCGGCGCGGTGCTGGCACTCGGCGCCGTCTACTGGCTGCTGCGCGAGCGCGACGACCGCGCGCAGCGGCTGGCGGCGATCGCGCGCCGGCGCGGTGGCAGCGAGGCCAGCGCATGAACGGCCGCACCTCCTCGCCGCTGCTGTGGCTGGCGATCCTTGGCGCCGTGCTCTACGCGCTGTGGCGCTGGGGGCCGCTGCAGCCGGGGCCGGCCGCCGGGCCGGATCCGGCCTCCAGCAGCGCCGCGCCCCGGCTGGTGACCCCGCGCGGCGACCTCGCCGCCGACGAGCAGGCGACCATCGAACTGTTCGAGCGCTCGCGCGACTCGGTGGTGTTCATCTCGACGCGGCAGCAGGTGCAGGACTTCTGGACCCGCAACGTGTTCTCGGTGCCGCGCGGCACCGGCAGCGGCTTCATCTGGGACGAGCACGGCCACGTGGTGACCAACTTCCACGTCATCGAGGGCGCCAGCGAGGCCATCGTGCGGCTGGCCGACGGCCGCGACTACCGCGCCGCGCTGGTCGGCGCCAGCCCCGCCCACGACATCGCCGTGCTGCGCATCGGGGTGGGCTTCAAGCGGCCGCCGCCGGTGCCGATCGGCGAAAGCGCCAACCTGCGGGTGGGGCAGAAGGTGTTCGCCATCGGCAACCCGTTCGGCCTCGACTGGACGCTGACCACCGGCATCATCTCGGCGCTGGACCGCTCGCTGCCCACCGAGCGCGGCTCGGTCGACCACCTGATCCAGACCGACGCCGCCATCAATCCCGGCAACTCCGGCGGGCCGCTGCTCGACTCCTCCGGGCGCCTGATCGGGATCAACACCGCGATCTACAGTCCGTCCGGCGCCTCGGCGGGGATCGGTTTCGCCGTGCCGGTGGACACCGTCAACCGCGTCGTGCCGCAGCTCATCCGCACCGGCCGCTACATCCGTCCCGCGCTCGGCATCGAGGTCGACGAGGCGCTCAACCAGCGGCTGCAGTCGATCTACGGCGTCGAGGGGGTCTTCGTGCTGCGGGCGGCGCCGGGCTCGGCGGCCGAGAAGGCGGGCTTGCGCGGCGCCTCGATGAGCCGCGACGGCAGCTTCGTGCCCGGCGACGTGATCGTCGCCGTCGAGGGCCGGCGCGTGGACTCGGTCGGCCGCCTGCTCGGCCGGCTCGACGACTTCAAGGTCGGCGACACGGTCAAGCTCGCCGTCGTGCGCGACGGCCAGGAGCGCGAGGTCGCCGTGACGCTTCAACCCGGAGCCTGACATGAACGGCAAGACGCCGCTGAACCCGCAGACGCGCTGGAACCTCGGCTACTGGATCGTCGCCATCCTGCTGTTCATGACGCTGCAGAACATCTGGCAGGCCAGCCGCACGGTCGAGCCGGTGCCCTACAGCGAGTTCGAAAAGGCGCTGGCCGAAGGGCGCGTGGCCGAGGTGGTGGTCGGCGAGACCACCATCACCGGCAAGCTGAAGAACCCCGACCGCGGCAAGACCACGATCGTCGCCACCCGTGTCGAGCCGGATCTCGCGGCGCGGCTGCAACAGTTCAACGTGCCGTACTCGCGGGTGATCGAGAGCACCTTCTTACGCGACCTGCTGTCGTGGGTGGTGCCGGCCGCGGTCTTCTTCGGCCTGTGGTTCTTCGTCGTGCGCAAGATGGCCGAGAAGCAGGGCCTCGGTGGCTTCATGAGCATCGGCAAGAGCCGGGCCAAGGTCTACGTCGAGCGCAACACCGGCGTCACTTTCGCCGACGTCGCCGGCGTCGACGAAGCCAAGGCCGAGCTGCAGGAAGTCGTCGAGTTCCTGAAGAACCCGCGCGAGTACGGGCGGCTGGGGGCGCGCATGCCCAAGGGCGTGCTGCTGGTCGGCCCGCCCGGCACCGGCAAGACGCTGCTCGCCAAGGCGGTCGCGGGCGAGGCCGGCGTGCCGTTCTTCTCGATCTCCGGCAGCGAGTTCGTCGAGATGTTCGTCGGCGTCGGCGCGGCGCGGGTGCGCGACCTCTTCGAGCAGGCGCGGGGCAAGGCGCCGGCCATCATCTTCATCGACGAGCTGGACGCGCTCGGCCGCGCCCGCGGCGCCGCCGGGCCCATCGGCGGCCACGACGAGCGCGAGCAGACGCTGAACCAACTGCTGGTCGAGCTCGACGGCTTCGAGAGTTCCTCGGGCCTGGTGCTGCTGGCCGCCACCAACCGGCCGGAGATCCTCGATCCGGCGCTGCTGCGCGCCGGCCGCTTCGACCGCCAGGTGCTGGTCGACCGCCCCGACAAAGCCGGCCGGGTGCAGATCCTGAAGGTGCACGTGCGCAAGGTGAAGCTCGCGCCCGACGTGGATCTCGAACAGGTGGCGGCGCTGACCACCGGCTTTTCCGGCGCGGAACTGGCCAACCTGGTCAACGAGGCGGCGCTCGCGGCCACGCGCCGGCGCGGCGAGCAGATCACACTGGCGGACTTCACGCAGGCGATCGAGCGGATCATCGCCGGGCTGGAGAAAAAGAACCGCGTGCTGAACCCGCGCGAGCGCGAGATCGTCGCCTACCACGAGATGGGCCACGCCATCACCGCGCTGGCGCTGCCGGGCACCGACCCGGTGCACAAGGTCTCGATCATCCCGCGCGGCATCGGCGCGCTCGGCTACACGATCCAGCGGCCCACCGAGGACCGCTTCCTCATGACGCGCGAGGAACTCGAACGCAAGATCATGGTGCTGTTGGGCGGCCGCGCGGCGGAGAAGCTCGTCTTCGGCCACCTTTCCACCGGCGCCGTCGACGACCTGGCCAAGGTTACCGACATCGCCCGCGACATGGTCACCCGCTTCGGCATGGTCGAGGAACTCGGCTACATCGCCTACGAGGCGCAGCGGCCGCGCTTCCTCGAACTGCCGGCGCTCAGCCAGGGCGGCTGCCAGGTCGGCGCCGAGACACAGCAGCGCATCGACAACGCCGTGCGTGGCATCGTGATGAAGGCCTTCGATCGCACCATCGAGCTGCTGGGGCGCAACCGAAACGTGCTTGAGAACTGCGCGCGCGAACTGCTGGCGCGCGAGACGCTCGACGAGGCCGCAATCCGCGAACTGACGAAGGACCTGCGTCGCGCTTCGTGATCGGCGGCTACGACGAGCTCATCTGCGATTGCAGATAGTTCTGCAGGCCGAGTTGCCCGATCAGGTCGAGCTGGGTTTCGAGAAAGTCGATGTGCTCCTCGGTGTCGTCGAGGATATCGGTGAGGATCTCGCGCGACACGTAATCCTGCGCCGCCTCGCAGCAAGCGATCGCTTCCTTCAGGGTTTGCTGCGAAGCGAGCTCGATCGTGAGATCGCCCTTGATGACCTCCGGCACGTCCTGTCCGATCTGCAGCTTGCCGAGCTCCTGCAGATTGGGCAGCCCGCCGAGCAGCAGGATCCGTTCGATCAGCCGGTCGGCGTGCTTCATCTCTCCGACCGATTCCTTGTACTCGTGAGTGCCCATCCGCTCGTAGCCCCAGTTCTTCAGCATGCGCGCATGCAGAAAGTACTGGTTGATGGCTGAGAGTTCGTTCCTCAGCTGCGCATTCAGGAAGCCGAGAACCTTCTTGTCGCCTTGCATGGGTGACTCCGATCGGCGCCAGGCCGGTTGTTTGGATTTCGACTTGGGCGTTTATGCGGCTCCGCTGCGCGCGATCAGTTTGCTGCTGTCTCGCCACTGCGCCGTGCCACCGGACAGCTGCGGCAGTCGCTGATTACCTTCGCTGCCGTGTCGCGGCAGCAGCCGCAGCGGGTGCCGACACCAAGATGCTGGCCGATGGCATCGAGGGTGTCGGCGCCCAGACTGACCGCAGCGCGGATCTCCTGATCGGTGACGGCATGGCAGACACAAACGTACATCGCAGTTCTCGGAGTCGTCTTGCTCAGTCGATTTCAGCGGCGCCAAGCCCCCCGGAGCGACAGCTAGGCCTACAGGCGGGCAGGGCGCGCAAGCGAGCGTGGGGATTCCACTTCACGCGGTGCGGGCACTGTGCGGCGAACTGGCCATCCTCGACTTGAGCTGAGTCAAAACAATGAAAACTATTATCACTTGACAGTCATTCTCATTATAACGTCAAATGCGAACCGTTCGCAATTGGACTTCTGCCCTCCATGTCGACCTCCACACTCTCCACCGAGTTGCAACTCGTCGCCGCGCTTTCCGCCATGAGCGAGGCCAATTTGGCCATGCGCTCAGGCACGGCGGCGAAACCGGCGATCTGCCGCGCCGCGCGCTGCCTCGCGCGCCTTGCCGACTGCCCCGACCTCGCGCCGGACCTGCGCGCGAAGTGCGACCAGATGTGCGCGTACTGGGAAGCGGCGATGGCGCCGTTCACGACACAGCAGTCGGTGCATCCGCCAATGCCCGTCGCCAAGGTAATCCCAATGCGGCAGAAATCTGAACCAACGCAAGAACAGAGGACAAGGTGAAAAAGGAACTTGTTGCGGCCATGGCGGCACTCCTGCCCGCTGCCTGCGGCAGCGACGGCGACCCGTCGCCGACGACGGCGCAGCTGTCTCCGGTGGCGCGCCTCGGCGAGCAGATCTTCCGCGACGAGAATCTGTCGGCGTCGCGCCGGATGTCGTGTGAGACGTGCCACCAGCCCGAGACCGGGCACGCGTCGGTCCGGGACGTGCCGGCGGAAATGGGCGGCCCGCTGCTGAACCTGCAAGGCGGCCGCAATGTACCGGGCATCCGCTACCTGAGCTTCAACGGCGCCTTTCACTTCGACGCGGAAGGCACGCCCACCGGCGGCTTCTTCTGGGACGGCCGCGCCTCGTCGCTAGAAGCCCAGGCCGGCGAACCGTTCCTGAACCCCGTCGAGATGGCGATGCCGTCCAAGGCCGCCGTCGTCGATCGCTTGCGGCAGGCTCCCTACGCGGCGGAGTTCGCCGCGATCTTCGGTCAGGACGTTTTCGGCGATATCGACCGAGCCTTTGCCGCCATCACTTTCTGCTTGGCGCAGTATCAGCGCGAGGACGCCGAGTTCGCCGCCTTTTCGAGCAAGTACGACGCCTATCTCGCCGGCCGCACGCAGTTGACCGCTGCCGAGTCACGTGGATTGGCGCTGTTCGAGGATGAGGCGAAGGGCAACTGCGCCGCCTGCCACCCGAGCCGACCAATCGGCGGCCAGCCGCCGCTGTTCACCGACTTCACCTACGACGCTCTCGGCGTGCCGCGCAATCCGGAACTGGCGCAAAACGCCGACCCGGCCTTCCACGATCTCGGTCTGTGCGCGAGGACAGACGGCGTGCTGGCCACACGCGAGGACCTGTGCGGCCTGTTCAAGGTGCCGAGCCTGCGTAATGTCGCCCTGCGCAAGAGGTATTTCCACAACGGGCGCTTCAGTTCGCTGCGCGACGTGGTCGACTTCTACGTCACGCGCGACACCGATCCCGCACGCTGGTACCCGACTGTTGATGGGGCGGTGGCGAAGTTCGACGACCTGCCGGTGCAGTACCACGGCAACGTCAACACGACCGAACCGCCGTACAACCGTTTGCCGGGCGATGCCCCGGCGCTGACCCCTTCGGAAATCGACGATCTGGTCGCATTCCTGCGCACGCTAAGCGACGGCTGGTCGACCGACAGATAACGCAGGCCGTGAGAGTGATGGCTAGCGCGACTGCAGTCGATCACCTTCGCCAAATCGCCGCCGGACGGCGGTAGCATGCGCGGCATCGGATCGATCCCCGGCGAAGCAGGCACAATTCCATGGAACGCGCCACGCGGCAGCGTGCGGCAATCATCGAGGCGATCGTCATGGCCGGCCGCCCGCTGCTGCCCGAGGAGATTCTCGACGCGGCGCGCAACCTGGTGCCGGGCATGGCCCTGGCCACTGTCTACCGCAACCTGAAGCTGCTCGCCGAGGACGGACAGATCCGCGCCGTGCAACTGCCCGGCGAGAACACCCGCTACGAGCCCGCCGATCAGGCGCATCACCATCACTTCCAGTGCCGTGTCTGCGCCCGCGTGTTCGATGTGCAGGCCTGCCCCGGCGGGCTTGCCGCGCTGGCTCCGCGCGGCTTCACGGTCGAGCACCACGAACTGACCCTGTACGGCACCTGCGGCGACTGCGGACGCGGCAGCACTCGCCGCCGTTCCCTTCGGCGAACCAAGGCCTGAACGCCGGCGCGCGCGGCGCGGCGGCAGGGTGCTTCCGGCACGCCGGCCTTTAATGCGACTACGTTACCATTCGCGTTTGCAACCCGCTGAGTCGCCTTCGATGTCCTCCGCAGGCTCCATACGCGCCGCCTCGGCCTTGCACCGGCGGCGAGCGCTCCTTGCTGTTCCGCTGCTGACCTGGGCGTTGCGCGCCAAGGCGGCGGATGCCGCCTCCCGCACTCTTGCAGTCGTGAGCATCCTGCCGCAGAAACAGATGGTCGAGCGCGTCGGCGGCGATGCGGTCAGGGTCGAGGTGCTGGTGCGACCCGGACAGAGTCCCCACACCTACGAACCGACGCCGCAGCAGATAGCTGCCATCGGCCGCGCTGCCGTCTACTTCTCGATTGGCGCCGACTTCGAGCCGGCACTGGTGCCGAAGTTGCGCCGCGCACATCCCAAGCTACGCGTCGTCGATACGCGGCAGGGGATCGCGCTGCAGCCCATGGCCGCGCACGATCATCACCATCACGGCCATGGCCAGCACAAACACGCCAAGGGCGCGCCCGATCCACACATCTGGACCAGTCCGCCACTGGTCAAGCAGCAGGCGGCCACGATCCGCGACGCGCTGGCCGAGCTGCGTCCCGAGGCGCGCGCGCAATTCGAGGCGTCCTACGCGCGCTACGCGGAGGAACTGGATGCGCTCGACGCCGAAGTGCGGCAGATGCTCAGTGGCAAGAAGGAGCGCCGCTTCATGGTTTATCACCCAGCGTGGGGCTACTTCGCCAGCACCTATGGGCTGGAACAGGTCCCGATCGAGATCGAAGGCAAGGAGCCAGGACCGAAAACGCTGGCCCGGATCGTGGCGCGCGCGCGCGCCGAGGGCGTACGCGTGATCTTCGTCCAGAAGCAGTTCAGCCGCACCGCCGCCGAGGCGCTGGCGCGCGACATCGGCGGCGAAGTGGTCGAGCTCGACCCGCTGGCCGAGGACTTCATCTCCAACACACGGCTCGTCGCGCAGGCGCTGGCGCGGGCGCTGCGATGAGTGGAC
>CALGWX010000335.1 GCA_937936215.1 uncultured Burkholderiaceae bacterium
CAGGCGCTGCCGCCGGGGTGGCTGCGCGCGGCACTGCCGGCGCTTCCTGGGCTGCAGCCGCTGCCGGCCCTGCGGCCGTTGGGCGCGCCGCCGGCGCCACCACCTCCGCAGTTGCCCGCAATGCCGGCGGGTCGAGGAGGATGGTGTACTCGCGGACGACCCGGCCGGTCGAGGACGTCAGTTCCAGCAACAGGTCAAGGTACGGTTCGCTGACCGGAGCCTGCGACGACAGCCGGATCACGTAGTTCGTCTCGCCGCGGCGATCGAGCGAAACGCGCAGGCCCGTCAGCGCCGGGCTGTATTCGAGGTTGGCCTGCTGGAAGGCTGCCGCCGAGGCCAGTCGGGCGGCCAGCGTGGCTGCCTCCTCGCGGCTGACGCCGGTGACCTCGACTTCGGCGCGCAGCGGCTGCCCAAGCGCCGATTGCACACTGATGCGGCCGAGGCCGGCGCTATGGGCTACCGGCGCGGCAAACGCGATGCCGATAGCAAGCGCCAGCGCACAGCGGCTCGGCAGTCGCTTGATTCTCTTCATGGCTACGGAGGCCTCTTGGCAGCGGTGAGGTGAAATGAACTTAGCATCAGCCACTTAGGGTCGCAAGCTGACAAATCGCCGCAACTGATCGTCCGTGCGGCCGATGACCAACGGCGGCCCGCGACCCCGGGCCGTCCGAATGCTCTAGGACCAACCGCCGGCGGTCAGTCCAGCCTGCCCAGCAGGATACGCAGCATCCGCCGCAACGGCTCGGCGGCGCCCCAAAGCAGCTGGTCGCCGATCGTGAATGCGGACAGGTATTCGCCGCCCATCGCCAACTTGCGCAGCCGGCCGATCGGGATCTCCATCCGTCCGGCCACCCGCGCCGGCGACAACTCGCGGATGCTCTCGTCGCGCCGGTTGGGGATCACGCGCACCCAGCGGTTGGCGGCAGCCAGCATCGCCTCGATCTCCGGCAGGGGCACGTCCTTCTTCAGCTTGATGGTCAGCGCCTGGCTGTGGCAGCGCATCGCGCCGACGCGGACGCACAGGCCCTCGACGATCAGCGACCCCGGCTGGCCCATCGGGGGGCGGCCGAGGATCTTGTTCGCTTCCGCCCCACCCTTCCACTCCTCGCGGCTGACGCCGTTGCCGAGGTCCTTGTCGATCCAGGGGATGAGGCTGCCCGCCAGCGGCACGCCGAAGTGGTCCTTGGGCAGATCATCCGACAGCAGCGCGGCGCCGACGCGGCGGTCGATCTCCAGGATCGCCGACGAGGGGTCGGCAAGAAGGTCCTTGACCGCCGCGTGGGCGTGGCCCATCTGCGCCAGCAGCTCGCGCATGTTCTGCGCCCCGGCGCCGGAGGCCGACTGGTAGGTCATCGCCGTGACCCACTCGACCAGATCCGCCTTCAGCAGGCCGTCGATGCCGAGCATCATCAGGCTCACCGTGCAGTTGCCGCCGATGTAGTCCTTCAGCCCGCGCGCAAGCGCCGACTGGATGACCGGCTGGTTGACCGGGTCGAGGATGATGACCGCGTCGTCCTTCATCCGCAGCGCCGAGGCGGCATCGATCCAGTAGCCGCTCCACCCCGCCGCGCGCAGCTTGGGGTGGACGTCGTTGGTGTAGTCGCCGCCCTGGCAGGTGACGATCGCGTCGCAGCCCTTCAGCGCGGTGATGTCGCTGGCGTCCTTCAATACCGGCTCGGCGCGTGGCACCTTCGGCGCCGGCCCGCCCGCGCTCGAGGTGCTGAAGAACACCGAGTCGAAGAGGTCGAAGTCCCTCTCGGCCGCCATCCGGTCCATCAGCACCGATCCGACCATGCCGCGCCAACCGACGATTCCCACCTTCATGACACCGCTCCTTTCAATGCCTGCATCCCGCGCGCCGCAGCCCTGGCTTCAGCCCTGTGGCGCCGACCCCACCGCGGCGAGCCGGGGGTCAAGCCGGCGCCCCGGGCCCATGGCCCCCGGACCACCGTGTTCGCCACCGCTGCCCAGCGCAAGTCCGCCGCGCTTGGGTGGCTCGCGGCCGCCACTGTCCCGCCAAGCCGGTCGTGACCGGCGGCCGCCTGGTGCCGTTTCGACGATTCCCGCACTGCGCCTGCAGCATGCCAACGCCATCGCCCCGCCATTATCCAAGCGCGGCCACGACCGCATCGCCCATTGCCCGTGTGCCCACGGCGGGACCGCCGGCGGCGATGTCGGCCGTCCGCAGCCCCTGCGCCAGCACCTTCTTCACCGCCGCCTCGACGCGAACGGCCTGCTCGGCCTTGCCGAGCGAATAGCGCAGCATCATCGCCGCCGACAGGATGGTCGCCAGCGGGTTGGCCACCCCCTTACCGGCGAGGTCGGGCGCGCTGCCGTGGCTCGGCTCGTACAGGCCCTGGCCGCGTTCGTTCAGCGACGCCGACGGCAGCATGCCGATCGAGCCAGTGAGCATCGCCGCCTCGTCGGACAGGATGTCGCCGAACATGTTGCCGGTGACGATGACGTCGAAGCTCCTGGGGGCGCGCACCAGCTGCATCGCCGCGTTGTCGACGTACATGTGCGACAGCTCGACGTCCGGATAGCCGGCGTGCACCTCGGTGACCACGTCCTTCCAGAACTGGAAGGTCTCGAGCACGTTGGCCTTGTCCACGCTGGTCACCTTGCGCTGGCGCTTGCGCGCCGCCTCGAAGGCCACCCGGGCGATGCGCTCGATCTCCGGCCGCGCGTAGCGCATCGTATCGAAGGCCTCCGGCTGGCCGGCGAACGGGCCGTCCGGGGCGATGCGACGGCCGCGCGGCGTGCCGAAGTAGATGTCGCCGGTCAGCTCACGCACGATCAGGATGTCCAGTCCCGCCACCACCTCGGGCTTCAGCGTCGAGGCTGATGCCAGCTCGGGATACAGGATGGCCGGTCGCAGGTTGGCAAACAGCCCCAGCGACTTGCGCAACCCCAGGATCGCCTGCTCCGGCCGCAGCGCGCGCTCCAGCCGGTCGTACTTCCAGTCGCCGACCGCGCCGAACAGCACCGCGTCGGCCGCCTTCGCCAGCCGCAGCGTTGCCTCCGGCAGCGGATGGCCGTAGCGGTCGTACGCGGCGCCGCCGACGTCGGCGAACTCCAGCTCGAAGCGCTCGTCCAGCGCGCGCAGCACACGCACCGCCTCGGCCACGATCTCGGGGCCGATGCCGTCGCCTGGCAGCACGGCGATCTTCATTCCCACTCCTTTGCGGGGCTGTTGATCCCTTGGACTCCGCTCGCCCCGGGGAACGAAGTGCTGAGGTTCAGCGCGCGGCCGCTTTCTCCAGCCACGGAAACTTCGCCAGCCGCTGCGCCTCGAAGGCGCGGATCTTCTCGGCGTGGCGCAGCGTCAGTGCGATGTCGTCGAGGCCGTTGAGCAGGCAGTCCTTGCGGAACGGCGCGATGTC
>CALGWX010000336.1 GCA_937936215.1 uncultured Burkholderiaceae bacterium
GGCCTGGAGGTGGCGCGGCAGGTCAACGGCCGCAGCCGGGTGGTGTTCGTCACCGCCTACGACGAGCATGTGGTGGCGGCGTTCGAGCAGGGCGCCATCGACTACGTGCTCAAGCCCATCTCGGCCGCGCGCCTATTCACCACGGTGCAACGGCTGAAGGAGCGGCTCGGCACGCCGCCGCCGCGGCTCGATGCCCTGCCACCGTCACTCGGCGCGGCGGCGCCCAAGAGCTACCTGCGCTGGATCAACGCCTCGGTCGGGCAGAACGTGCGGCTGATCACCGTCGAGGAGATCGCCTACTTCCAGGCGGACAACAAGTACACGCGCGTGGTCACCGGCGAAGGCGAGGCGCTGATCCGCAAGCCGCTGAAGGAGCTGGTCGAGGAGCTCGACCCGGACCAGTTCTGGCAGATCCACCGCTCGACGATGGTCAATGTCGGCGCGGTGGCGGGCGTCAGCCGCGATTTTCGCGGCCGCATGCCGCTGAAGCTGAAGGGGCGCAGCGAGACGCTGCAGGTCTCGGACTCCTACACGCACCTGTTCAGGCAGATGTAGCGCGGGCAGCCCGGCAGCGGTGCCAGCCTCTCGGACCCGCCTGTGGTTCCACCGCGCCGAGCGAGCCCGTGCACGTGGCGGCACGGCAGACGCGCCGTGCGCTGCGGCCGCCGCGCGCGGCAACGGGGCCGTCGCGAAAGCGCCCGCTGTGCTCAGGCAAAGAAGCGCGGCGCCTGCGCCGCGTCGGCCAGCGACCAGACGCGCGCGATCGCCTCGGCCATCTGCTCGCGCGTCACCACCCCGCCGAATGCCGCGAGCCGATGGGCCTTGTCCTGCAGCTCTGCGCGCGACAGCGTGTTGCCCGGATCGCCCTTCGGCTCGTCCACGCGGCCGTGCAGCGTTCGGCCGTCGCGCGTGACGACGGTGACCTTGCCGATCCAGCGCGCCGGATAGGCGGCGTCGACCTCGGGGTCGAGCACCATCGTGACGCGGTCGCGGAAGGCGGCGACGGCGGCATCGTCCAGCGCCGACTCGAACTCCGGCAGGCTGGCCGACTGCCGCAGCGCGATCAGCGCCAGCACCGTGCCCATCGAGAACTTCGACTGGTGCACGGTCCGCGGTGCCACCACCGGGCCGAGCACGTCGAGGGCTCCCTGGTGCACGTGCGCCGTCACCTGCGCGATGTCGCCGGCGGCGAGCGCATGCTGCCGCATCACCGCCTGCAGGGCGTCGGCGGCCGGATGCGTGTGCCGGCACGACGCGTGGTACTTGAACGAGGTCTCCGCCAGCGCCCAGCGGCTGCCGAGGCGGTCGGTGAGCCGCGCCGGGTCGGCGTCGTGCGACATGCCGGCGGCCATGCCCTGCGCGCCTTCGAGGATGCGCCGCGCGCCGGTAAAGCCGTCGCGCGCGAGATAGGCCGCCGCGAGCCCCGCCGCCGACGCGTGCGCCGTGTGCAACTGCTTCGAGTCGGCGCCGTCGCGCAGGAATTCCCACAGCCCGGCGGCCTGCGTGCCGGCGGAGCCGAAGGCGTGGGTCATCTGTTCCGGCGTCAGTCGCAGCAACCGGCCGGCGGCCGCGGCCGCCGCCAGCGTGCCCGCGGTACCGGTGGTGTGGAAGACCTTGTAGTGCGAGCGGCCGAGGAACTCGCCGACGCGAATGCCGACCTCGTAGCCGGCGACGACCGCCGCCAGCAGCTCGCGCCCGTTCCGCCCCTCGGCCTGCGCCGTGGCCAGCGCCGGCGGGAACACCACCGTGGCCGGGTGGAACACGGAGCCGTTGTGCACGTCGTCCTGCTCCGCCACGTGGGAGGCGGCGGCATTGACCATCGCCGCGAAGTAAGGCGACGAGCCGCGGCCGGAAATCAGCACCTGCGCCAGGCCGTCGCCCGGCCCCATCGCGCGCGCGAGGCGCTCCACCGCCAGCACCGGCCGCGCCCGTAAGCCCGCGGCCACCGAGGCCAGCCAGTCGAGCATCAGGTCCTCGGCGCGGCGCACGACCGGCGCCGGGATGTCATCGAAGGAAAGCTGCGCGGCAAACGCCGCCAGTTGCTGCCCGGCCGACGCGGTCATATTCGGAACTCCTCGCTCGAAGCGGCGCGATGCCGCGCCTCACGGCCGAAGTATGGACGTCCGCGCCGACGCGCTCCAAGGCAAGGGGCCCCCACGGGCACGGCCAGCTGCCGCATCACGCGCCTGGGCAGCGTCAGTGGCGCGAGCGTGGGCCACGCCGCCGCGGTCGCGCCGCTTTGGGCGCCTACCCCCGCAGCGGCACTCCCCTGCGGCGCGACGACACGGGCAAGGCCCGACATCGCCCGGCCTTGGCCTGCGCGCCGCAGGTTGGCTCCGACCCCTCGTTCCTATAATCCGCGCTCCCTTCCGCCCTGGACGAATCCCCCCAATGTCGCAAGCGAAGCATGCCCGCGTGCTGA
Organism: uncultured Burkholderiaceae bacterium; assembly: GCA_937936215.1. Classification (GTDB taxonomy): domain Bacteria; phylum Pseudomonadota; class Gammaproteobacteria; order Burkholderiales; family Burkholderiaceae_F; genus JADJWR01. Next base: position 2,423 of record CALGWX010000336.1, read on the forward strand.
TCCTCGGCTCCGGCCCGGCGGGCTACACCGCGGCCATCTACGCCGCGCGCGCGAACCTCAAGCCGATGCTGATCACGGGCCTGGCCCAGGGCGGCCAGCTGATGACCACCACCGACGTCGACAACTGGCCCGCCGATGCCGACGGCGTGCAGGGCCCGGAGCTGATGGCGCGCTTCCAGCGCCATGCCGAGCGCTTCGACACCGAGATCGTGTTCGACCACATCCACCGCGTCGACCTGTCGCAGCGGCCGTTCCGGCTGCAGGGCGACTCCGGCAGCTACACCTGCGACGCGCTGATCGTCGCCACCGGCGCCAGCGCCAAGTACCTCGGCCTGCCCTCAGAGCAGGCGTTCATGGGCAAGGGGGTCTCCGGCTGCGCCACCTGCGACGGCTTTTTCTACCGCAACCAGGACGTGTGTGTCGTCGGCGGCGGCAACACCGCCGTCGAGGAGGCGCTTTATCTCGCCAACATCGCCCGCACCGTGCACCTGATCCACCGCCGCGACAGGTTCCGCGCCGAGGCGATCATGGTCGACAAGCTGATGAAGAAGGTGGCCGAGGGCAAGGTCGTGCTGCACCTGTGGCACGAGCTCGACGAGGTGCTCGGCGACGACAAGGGCGTGACCGGCGTGCGCATCCGCAACAAGCAGACCGGCGCCACCACCGAGCTGCCGCTGCAGGGCTGCTTCATCGCGATCGGCCACCAGCCGAACACGGAGATCTTCGTCGGCCAGCTGGAGATGGCCAACGGCTACCTCGTCACCCGCAGCGGACTGAACGGCCTGGCGACGATGACCAGCGTGCCGGGAGTCTTCGCCGCCGGCGATGTGCAGGATCACGTCTACCGGCAGGCCGTGACCAGCGCTGGCACCGGCTGCATGGCGGCGCTGGATGCTCAGCGCTGGCTGGAGCAGCAGGAGGCCGAGGCGCCCGCGGCAGCGGCCTCCGCGTAGGCGCCAATGGTCGAGCGGCACAAGCACTTCGCCGCGCTCGAAGAACTGCACCAACGGCTCGAGCAGCAGGCGCAGCGCCGCGAGGCGGCAGAGGCCGAGCGCCGCGCCGCCGAGGCGCGCCGGCATCGCGCGGCGAGCGAGTTTCGCGCCGCGGTCGCCGACGTCACCCCGCTGCCGCCGCGCGACCGCGCGCAGCACGCGCGGCCGCCGCACCCGCCCGAGCCGGCGAGCCGCCGCCGCGACG
>CALGWX010000337.1 GCA_937936215.1 uncultured Burkholderiaceae bacterium
GATCCACGTCGTGATCACCAGCTTGGCGCCGGCCGCATCGCCATCGGCCCAGGCCATCACCGCCAGCCCGACGAGGATCGGCAACAGCGTGCCGACCAGGGTGACCATCGGCAGCCGGCGCAGCACCGCCCACTCGAGGCCAGCCGGCGCGCGCCGGTAACCCGGCAGCTTGCGCAACAGGACGGAGCTGCGGCCGTCACGCAGACGGCAATCGTCGTCCGCCGCAGGCGGAGGAGTCATGGCGCCGTATCTGCAAAGTCGCTGGCGCCGGCCCGTGCCGATGGCCGGCGAAAGGCGGCGATGTAGTTGACCGACGTGTCGCGCACCCAGGAGGCGCGATGCAGCACCGGCAAATAACGCATGCCGCGTCGCTCGATTTGCGTCAGCCCCGCCCGCGCCGCAGCCGCGGCCAGTTCCGCCGGCCGCACGAACCGCCGCCACTGGTGCGTGCCGCGCGGCAGCACGCGGACGACGTATTCCGCGCCGACGATCGCGAACAGGAAGCTCTTGGCCGTTCGATCGATCGTCGAGGCGACCAGCATACCGCCCGGTCCGACGTGCCTGGCCGCCGTGGCGACGAAGCCCGCCACGTCGTCGACGTGCTCGACCACCTCGAGCAGCAGCACGAGGTCGAACCGCTCTTCGGCACGCAGCGCCGTGGCCGGCTCGCCGGCGCGGTAGTCGATGGACAGGCCGCCGGACTGCGCGTGCGCGCGGGCGGCGGCGATGTTCTTCTCGGCGGCGTCGATGCCGGTGACGCGCGCACCGGCGCGAGCCAGCGGCTCGGCGAGCAGGCCGGCGCCACCGCCAATGTCGAGCACGCGCAGGCCGCGCAGCGGCCGGCCGAGGGGCGCCAGATGTGTGTCGACGAGTTCGCCCAGATACGCCAGCCGCAGCGCGTTGACCACGTGCAGCGGCCGCATGGGGCCGCGGCTGTCCCACCAGACCGCGGCCAGGCGGTTGAAGCGATCGACCTCGGACGCGACCGCACTCATCGCGCCGCACCCCGCACTTCGCGCCCCGGGGCGGGCGTGTTGACTTCGCGAGGGCCGCGCGCGCTCATCGTCACCAACGGCGGCTGGCGGCCACCGCCAGCGCCGAGCCTTTGCCGACCAACGCCGACCACGCCTTGGAAAGCAGGCCGGGCTGCGCACGCAAGCGCGCCAGCGCATCGCCGCGGTGCGCGGCCTCGTCACGACGGCAAGCGGCGAGCATCGCCCGCAGCTCGGCCAGTTGCGGGTGGGCTGCCAGCTGCGCGATCTGCCGCTCGTAATGCCGGTCGACGAAGCGCTCGACGGCGGCGACCGTGGCGAACACCGCCCGCGGACCCAACAGCGCCGGCACGGCGCCGATGAGCCAGCCGGCAACGCGCCACAGTGGCAGCAGGCGGCTGCGCTCGCCCGCCGGCAGCCAGCGGCGGATGCGCTGCAGATGCAGCAGTTCGGTGGCCAGGTGGCGGGCGGCGAAGGCGCGCAGGTCGCCATCGGCCGACACCGCCAGCACGCCGCGATAGATCTGCACGGCGCCGACCTCGCCGGCGTGATCGGTGCGCAGGTCGGCGATCACCGCCGCGGGCAGGCGGGGCCTGGTCGTCGACGGCCTGGCGATCACCGCCGTGGGCAGGCAGGGAGTGGTTGCCAACGGCCTGGCGAACGCCGCCGCCGACTGGGAGGGCCTTGACGATAACCTCCTGGCGAAAAACGTTGCCGGCGGAGAGGGCCTCGTCTCTAACGGCGTGGCGAATGACGTCGCCGGTGCCGCTGGTGACGCCGGTCCGAAGGCTGTCGCGTTCACGGTCACCACCCGGGGCGCAGCGTCCAACGCTTCCGCGGTAGCGCGCGCCTGCACCCCCGGCTCGTGCCGCGCGGCCTTGGTTTCGGCCGCAACCGGAAGCGGCTCGACTCGCCGCCACAACGGCCGCAGGCGCAAGAAGCCGGAGTACGCCATCTCCAGCAGCCGCAGTACCGGCCGGCGCGAGGCCACCGAAGCCGCCCAGCCATAGCCGGGAACGCGCGCCCAGATCGCCGCAAAAGCGGCGGCGCCGGAGACGAGGCTGCCGTCAGCGGCGCGCACGTGCAGGCGCGACAGCGCCGCTGCGCGCGTCAGGCCGTTGCCCAGCGCGCCGTCGTCGCACGCCGAGGCATCGATCCACTGGATGTCCGCGCCCGAGGCCCGCCGTTGGTAGTGCGCGATCTCGCGCCGGCACAGCGGGCAGGTGCCATCGAAGTAAACCGTGCAGGTGGCGGGCGAGGTCATCGGAATCAGCTCCTCGCGACCGGCTGCGCCTCGCCCGTGACTTCGACCGTGTAGTCCACCATCCGGGCGCCGCCCAGGAAGGGCGTCGTGGCGCGGACCTCGGCCTCGGCGTCGCGGGGCAGGCCGCCGACGTAGTCGCCCGCACCCTTGCCGTCCGGGTAGCGGACGATTGCGTAACCCTTCACGACGACTGGAACTCGATACAGTGGCATGTCATGGACTCCGATGACCATCCTCGTCCCAAATTTGTCTTGGACAGTACGCCTTTGTTTCTTTGCTCGTCAAGGCTAAACGAATACATGAATACGATTAGCCCGCAATATTTCGTGACAAAATCGCATCACAAGATTTGACGAGTCCCCCAGCGCGCAGTCATGCAAAGTCCCTTGCCGAATGAATCGGTTACGCCCAGCTACCGCAGCGGCACGGCCGCTCGCCTCGCCGGCATTCCAGTGGCCACCCTGCGCATGTGGGAGCGCCGCTATCGCGTGGTGGGCCCGCAGACGAGCGCCCGAGGCCACCGCCGCTACGGCCCGGAGGACGTTCGCCGGCTGGCGCTGATCAAGTCGCTGGTCGATAAGGGGCACCCCATTGGCACGGTGGCGCACCTGCCGCTCGAGGCGCTGCGGGCGATGAGCGCGGAGTCGCCGCGCGCCTTGGCACCTCGCTCGCCAGCGGCCGCGAGCGAACTGCGGCTCGCCTTGGTCGGCGAAGCGTTGGTGGCGCGGGCGCAGGCCGCGGCGGAACGCTTCCCCGGGCTGAGAATCGCCGCGATGTGCGCCGACCGCGCCGAAGCTGCCGCTCAGTTGGCCGGTGTGGCCGCCGACGTGCTGGCCGTTGAACTGCCGGCGTTGCGTGAGGACGCCGTGGCGTGGATCGATGCGCTCGCCGCTACCGTTGGCGCGCGCCGCGCGGTGGTGGCCTACCGCTTCGCGACCGAAGCGGCGGCCGAGGCGCTGCGCCGGCGCGGCCACGCCGTGCTGCACGCGCCGCTGGGCCTGGCCGAAGTCGCCGCGCTGGCTGGCGCGGAAACGGCCGGGGTGGCAGCGCCACGGTTGGGCCCGCCGCCTCCGCCGCGCTTCGACGAGCACACGCTGGCGCGTCTGGCGCAGGTCACCACCGCCGTGCGCTGCGAATGCCCGCGCAACATCGTCGACCTGCTGCTGAGCCTGGGCGCCTTCGAGCGCTACAGCGCCGAGTGCGAACATCGCAGTCCGCAGGACGCCGAACTGCACCGCTACTTGGGCCAGGTGGCCGGCCAGGCTCGGGCGCTGTTCGAGGAGGCGCTGGCGCGGGTGGCGCAGGCGGAAGGCATCGCGCTGCCCGAGAATCGCGCCGCGCCTGCGGCATAGCGGCGCTGCGCGCGCCCAGCTTGGGGCGGGTGCGTCGTCGCGATTACTGCTGTCGCGACGGCATCGGCGCGGCGCCCCGACCGCGTTCAGCGCACGCGCCCGAACTGCGCCAGCGCCACGCCAGCCAGCGTCACCGCCGCGCCGCCGAGCTTGACCCACGTGTAGCTCTCGCCCATGAACGCCCACGCCACCAGCCCGGCCACCGGCGGCATCAGGTAAACGAGCGGCGCGGTGCGGGCCACGCCGCGCACGGCGTTGACCCAGCCCCACACCAGCCAGCCGACGAAGGCGGAGACGATCACCGCCCACAGCGTACCGGCCCAGATCGCCGGTGACACCGCCGCCCAGTCCACCGAAAGCCCGGCCGGCAGGCTCAGCAGCACCAGCACGGGACTCGCCGCGAGCGTGGCGTAGGCCATCACGGTGACGCCGCCGTGCTTTTCGATCAGCGGCTTGGCCGCCACCGTGTAGGCGGAGAACGCCGCCGCCGCCACCAATAGCACCAGGTCGCCGCTGCTCGCCTGCCAGCGCCCCGCGAGCAGCTTGTCGGAGAGAAAGACGAGCACGCCGGCGCAGGCCACCGAGACGCCGGCCACCTGGGCGCGGGTCAGCCGCTCGTAGCCCGCGCGGCGCAGCAGCAGCAGCGTGAACACTGGCCCGACGGCGAGGATCACCGAGCTGGAAAACGCCGTCGACCAGTGGATGCCGTAGGTCACCAGCCCCACGTGCAGCACGTGGCCCATGAGGCCCAGCCGGACCAGCGCCCGGATCTCGGCGCGCGCCAGCCGTGGCCAGCGGGTGCCGAACTGCTGCCACAGCAGCAGCACGGCGCACGCCGGCATGATCAGGTAGCGGGCAAAGAGGAACCCGCCCGGCGACAGCGCGCTGAACACCGCCTTCTGCACGCTGAAGTTGGCGCCCCAGACGAGGACCAGGGCGAGGGCCAGCAGCATCGCGGCGCGCTGGCTGGGGGGTTCGCGAGGGGGCGGGCTGCGCGATGGGGGTGGAGCGGACAAGGCGGGCGGCAGCGGAGGGGGTAGCCCGACGATACGGCCATCCACACCGCGGTGCATCGAGCGCCGGTGCGGCGTGACGATGCACGCAGGCGCGGTCGAGCGCCAGCGACTTCGTTCGAACCGCGCGACCACCGCGAGCATTCCGAAGCCAAGGAGCGGCCAAGCCGTCCCACACACTCTGGCGCACCGATCAAGGGCCGCATTCATTGCTGTAACGCATCTTCTTGCCAACGCGAGGGCGGAGCAGACCACGCCTCGCCGCCCGGTTGCGTTCGCCGGCGCAGGCGCAGCTTTTCGGCCCCTACCCCGCCGTTCTCGCTCAACTTCGTTCGGTCGCGCACGGCGTTGCGGTGCCACGGCAAGAAGCCGCCTTACAATGCGAACGCACGTAAGGAGCCGCCATGGCCGAGTCCACTATCACATCGAAGGGTCAGACGACCGTCCCGGCCGACATTCGGGCCTTCATAGACGCCAAGCCAGGGACCCGCCTCGTCTGGTCGGTCATGCCCGACGGCACCATCATCGTCAGGGCCAAGACCAAGTCGATCCTGCAGATGGCTGGCATGCTCAAAGCGCCCAAAGGCAAGCGCGTCAGGGTCGAAGCGATGAATCCGTGGCGCTGAGGGCGGCATGCCCGCGCTCGACACCAATGTGCTGGTCCGCTATCTCGTGCAGGACGACAGCGGACAACTCGCCGCCGCCAAACGCCTGATCGGCCGTTGCGTTGCCGAGAGCAACTCGCTCTTCGTTCCGGTGACGGTGACCCTCGAACTCGAATGGGTTCTGCGCGCGAGTTTCGGGTTCACCAAGGACGACGTGCTGCAGGCCCTGTCGAATCTGTTCTCGGCAGCGGAGCTCACCTTCGAGTCCGAACGCGCCGTGGAAGTGGCGTTGCAGCTTTACCGCGACGGGCCGGTCGAATTCGCCGACTGCCTGCACATCGCCTTGGCAGCGCAGGCCGGCGAACAGCCGCTGTGGACCTTCGACAAGGGCGCCGCCAGGATCAGCGGCGCCCAGCTGATTCGCGCTCGTTAGCCGCGGCTGCGCGGCGACGCCGACGCGCGAGGTGTCGTTTCTCGAAACACCCTGATGAGGCCGTCGATGGCGATCGCCGTCGGCGGACTCGATGGCGCGTTGCGCGCAGTTACGTGGCCGGTCCGCGGTCACGCCCGCTTGTAGCCTGCCTCCCTTTGACCGCGGACGGCGAGCACGAACACCGTGTCCAGTTCCGGCACGTAGCGGTACAGCGCCACGTAACCGCGCGATCCACGGCCGATGATCAGTTCTCGCAGGTTTTTCGACGCCGGCCGGCCGATCTGGGGGTTGGTCCCGAGGACATCGATGGCGGCGATGATTTCACGGATCCTCTCCGCGGCGTGTTCCGGGTCGAACTGCGCCAGGTGATCGAAGATCCGATCGAAGTCCTCGCGGACCGCCTCGGCAATCTCGATGCACGATGCCACTAGCGCGCCAGCTTCCTGGCGGCCGGACGCCGCGGCTTCTTGCCGGCGATCCGATCCTCGATATAGGCGCGCATCTCGCTCCAGGGAATGGCCTTGCCCGAGGCGACGATGCCGGCGTAGCGCTGCTCCGCCAATTCGTGAAAGGCACTGCGCCGCTCCTCTTCCTCCGCCTTCTCGGCGATCGCTTCGAGAATGAGGCCGTGCGGCGTCTTGCCGGCCCGCTTGGCCGCGGCGGTGATCCGGGCCTTGAGGTCTTCCGGCAGCCGAATCGTGGTGGTGGACATGGCGTCTCCCGAGTCTTCGCGCCCAATGTAGCACGCTGGTGCTACACGGGGTCATTGCCCCGGATCACCGCTGGGCTGGCGCCATAGTCGCGCTCGAACGCGCCGCGTCCCCACCCCGGCCACCGGCAGCATCAGGTAAATGAGCGGCGCGATGCGGGCCGCGCCGCGCAGCCTCCTACGCCCCTCCCGCCACCGCCTCGCTCTTCGGCACCGCCGCGCTCCCCGCCAGCAGCCCCCCGTCGATGTAAAACTCCGCGCCGGTGATGTAGGCCGACTCATCGCTCGCCAGCATCACCGCGACCGCAGCCACTTCCTCCGGCGTGCCGAAGCGGCGCAGCGGCGTGTCGGCGACGAACTCGGCCATCTTCGCCTCGCGCTCCGGGCCATCGCCCAGCAGCGGCTCCCACATCGGCGTCAGGATCGCTGCCGGGTGGATCGAGTTGCAGCGCACCTTCAGCCCCTGCTCGGCGCAGTACAGCGCCACGCTCTTGCTGTGGTTGCGCACGGCGGCCTTGCTGCTGGCATAGGCCGCTGCGCCGGAGACGCCGACGATGCCGGAGCGCGACGAGATGTTGACGATCGCGCCGCCGGCGCCGGCCGGCGGCGCGCGGCGCATCGTGCGCAGCGCGTGCTTGCAGCCGAGGAAGGTGCCGTCGAGGTTGGTCCGGTGCACCGCGAGCCAGTCGGCGAGTGAGCCCCACCGCAGGCTTCGATGCCGATCAGGCACGGCTGCTGACGCGCGAAGAACGCGGCGACCTGATCGCGCCGCAGCTGTTTGCGCAGCGCGGCCACTGCGCGTTCGTCGACGCCGTGCACTTGAAACACGTTCTTCGCCAGGTCCAGACCGATGGTGGCGATCGTCCTGTCCAGCCTCCTATGCCGAGTCGGGCAACAGCGCCCGATCGGAATCTTGCGCCGCAGCAGCGGCGGCGGCC
>CALGWX010000338.1 GCA_937936215.1 uncultured Burkholderiaceae bacterium
TGCGCCGTCCGGCTCCGCGGCTTGCCGCGATTTCGGGCTGCTGGCGTCCCTCGCTTCGCGGCCTCTGAGGTCTGATCGCCGCGCGGTTCGGCCCGGACTCCCGTGCCCAGTGAGTATCGCCATCGGCCTGCCGCGGCCGAGCCGCCTGGGTGGCTGCCGCAGCAACCGGTGGCGCCGACCACGCGCGACATTGGGGCGCTGCCGCATAGGGCTGCCACTCAGCCGGCACCCGGACGCGACCGCCATCCATGCACCAGCCCCTCCAGGCTGAACAGCGCCAGCGCGACCCAGATCAGCGCGTAGCCCAGCGCGCGCTCGGCGAACGGCTCGTGGTACAGCCACACGCCGATCAGCAGTTGGATGGTCGGCGACAGGTACTGCAGCAGCCCGAGCGTGGAGAACGGTATTCGCCGCGCCCCGGCGGCAAACAGCAGCAGCGGTGCGGCGGTGATCGGCCCGGCAGCGACGAGCAGCAGGCGCGTGCCGGTGTCGGCGGCGGCGAGCGCACTTTGGCCGCTGTTGCCAAGCCAGAGCAGCCAGGCGATGGCGGCTGGCGCCAGCAGCATCGTTTCGAGCGTCAGGCCCTCGACCGCACCTAGCGCCGCGGTCTTGCGCAGCAGGCCGTAGACGCCCCAGGTCACCGCCAGCACCAGGCCGATCCACGGCAGGCTGCCCGCCTGCCAGGTCAGCCACAGCACGCCGGCCGCGGCGATGCCGACGGCGACCCACTGCGCCACGCGCAGCCGCTCGTGCAGCACGACCGCACCGATCAGCACGTTGACCAGCGGGTCGATGAAGTAATCGAGGCTGGCGTCGACCACGCGGCCCGAGTTCACCGCAAAGATGTAGATGAACCAGTTCAGCGCAACCAGGACGCTGGTGACGGCGAACCACACGAGCGCCTTGGGCTGGCGCCGCAGGGCGGCGATCCACGCCGCGCGACGCAGGACGAGCAGCAGCAGCAGCGCGCAGACCACGAGCGACCAGACGATGCGGTGGCCGAGTATCTCCGGCGGCGGCACCGACTGCAGCGCCTTGAAGTACAGCGGAAACACGCCCCACAGCAGGTAGGCCGCGCACGCGTAGGCGATGCCGCGGTTCATCGGCGGGGCGAGGAGGCTACTGGCGGCATCGGCGGCCGATTATCGGCGCGTGCTCCGTTCGCCGCGGCCGCCGCCGGAGCGGCGGGCTGCGGCGCGAGCGCGGGAGAGATCAAGCGGCAGCTCCTTTGGCCGCGAGGCAGCGAGCCTTTCTGCAGCGCGTCCGAGTCTCACGGCGGCCGCCCGCCGACCTCCTCGTGACGGCGCGGCTGCTTGCCGCGACCTCGGGCCGCTGACGGCGATCGCGTCACGGCCAACGACGCCCGCGAAGCCTATGGTCGCCTTGCCGTTACGATGGCGCGATGGGCGAGAAGATCCCGTTTGAACTGCGCGAGGACGAGATCGTCTTCGAGGCGGTGCGCGCGCAGGGGCCGGGCGGGCAGAACGTGAACAAGGTCGCCAACGCGGTGCACCTGCGCTTCGACATTCGCGCCTCGCGCCTGCCGGAGGCGATCAAGGCGCGGCTGCTCGCCCGCCGCGACCAGCGCGTCAGCGGCGAAGGGGTGATCGTGATCAAGGCGCAGCAGCATCGTTCGCTGGAGAAGAACCGCGCCGAGGCGCTCGCCCGCCTGCACGCGCTGGTCGCCGCCGCCGCGACGCTGCCGCGGGCACGGCGCCCGACCCGGCCGACGCTGGCATCGCAGCGGCGACGGGTCGAGTCGAAGCTGCGCCGCGGCCAGGTCAAGGCCCTGCGCGGGCGCGTCACCGACTGAACGGCGGCGCGGGCGATCGCCGCGGGCGGCACGGACGCCGCCACGCCGGCCAGCGCAACGTCGAGGGCGAAAAAAAACCGCGGCGCGAGGCCGCGGTTCTCTTGAGGCCGGAGCCGCCGCTTACAGCGGGCGGATTTCCGAGGCCTGCGGCCCCTTCGGACCCTGCTTCACGACGAACTCGACGCGCTGGCCTTCCTGCAGCGAGCGGAAGCCATTGGCCTTGATTTCGGAGAAGTGCGCGAACAGGTCCTTGCCGCCGTCTTCCGGCGTGATGAAGCCAAAGCCCTTAGCGTCGTTGAACCACTTGACGGTTCCCTGTGCCATTCGATTTACCTTTGAAGAAAGAGAGATTCACCGCGGGAACAGCCCCGACGGCGTGCAGACGATCAAGCGGCGTAAACCTGGGGAAACCTGGGACGCGTCGTTGTTCAACGAACGAAACAACGAGCCTCGGGACAACCTTGCGGAAAAACCGGAACTCAAACGAAAGCAGAGCGAGTGTACGCGGTTTTGGCCTCGCCTGCTTCGGCATTGCTGGCGGTGCCTGTGCGGCCGTGATTTCGCCAAGCCTTGTGGGTTGCGGCGCCTCGGCCCGTGCGCGATGGCCGCGAGCCAGGCGGCACCGCCGCTGCCAGGCATCGCAGCCGCCGCGGCCGCGCGTAGACCGAGCGCGCCAGGCGCGCCGTGGCCATCGCTCGCCCTCGCGCAATCGGTCGCCCCGCCGGCTCGCTAGCCTGTAAGAACGCGGTGGCGCCGAACGGCGGCAGGTGGCCGGCGCGCCGCGCGGAAAAGGGAGGCATCGAGTCATGAGCGGGAAACTGATCGTCTTCGGCGACGATGCACGCGCCCGCGTGTGCGCCGGCCTGAACAAGCTCGCCGACGCGGTGAAGGTGACCCTTGGCCCGCGCGGGCGAACGGTGGTGCTGGGGCGGCCGTTCGGCGCGCCCACGGTGATCAACTCCGGCGTGGCGGTGGCGCGCGAGGTCGAGCTGGACGACCCGATCGAGAACCTCGGCGCGCGCATGCTGCGCGAGGTCGCCTCGCGCACGTCCGAACTGGCGGGCAACGGCACCACCACTGCGACCGTGCTGGCGCAGGCGATGGTCAACGAGGGGCTGAAGTTCGTTGCCGCTGGCCACGACCCGATGGACATCAAGCTCGGCATCGATCGGGCGGTCGAGAAGATCGTCGAGCGGCTGAAGCAGGCGTCACGGCCCTGCGCGACGCCGCAGGAGATCGCGCAGGTGGGCACGATCTCGGCCAACGGCGAGGCGGCGATCGGCAACCTGATCGCCGAGGCGATGGGCAAGGTCGGCAACTCCGGGGTCATCAAGGCCGAAGACGCGCGCGGTATGGCGAGCGAGCTGGAGGTCGTCGAAGGGCTGCAGTTCGACCGCGGCTTTCTCTCGCCGTACTTCATCAACGACGCCGAGCGGCAACGGGTCGTGCTCGACGACGCCTTCGTGCTGGTGCACGACAAGACCATCTCTACCGTGCGCGACCTGCTGCCGCTGCTGGAGGCGGTGATCAAGGCCGACCGGCCGCTACTGGTGATCGCCGAGGACGTCACCGGCGAGGCGCTGGCTACGCTGGTGGTCAACGCGGTGCGCGGCGTGCTGAAGGTTAGCGCCGCCAAGGCGCCGGGTTTCGGCGAGCGGCGGGCGACGCTGCTGCAGGACATCGCCATCGTCACCGGCGGCAAGGTCATCGCCGAGGAGGCGGGCCTGTCGCTGCAGAAAGTGACGCTCGGCGAGCTCGGCCGCGCCCGCCGCATCGAGAGCGACAAGGACAACACGACGCTGATCGGCGCCGGCGGCGACCCGGCGGCCATCGCGGCGCTGAAGGCCGAGCGCGACAAGGCCAGCAGCGAGTACGACCGCGACAAGCTCGACGAACGTATCGCCAAGCTCTCCGGCGGCGTGGCACTGATCCGCGTCGGCGCGTCGACCGAGCTGGAGATGAAGGAGAAGAAGTCGCGGGTCGTGGACGCGCTGCACGCCACCCGCGCCGCGGTGGCCGAGGGCATCGGCCCGGGCGGCGGCATCGCCCTGCTGCGCGCCGGCGCAGCGCTCGACGGGCTCGCCGGCGAGAACCTGGCGCAGCAGCGCGGCATAGACACCGTGCGGCGGGCGCTGGAGGCGCCGCTGAAGCAGATCGTCCGCAACGCCGGCGCCGAGGCGGCACCGATCCTCGAGCGCGTGCGCGCCGGCGACGCCAACTAGGGCCACAACCTCGCCACCGAGCAGTACGGCGACATGTTCGCGATGGGCGTCATCGACCCGACCAAGGTGACGCGGCTCGGCCTGCCGCACGCAGCCTCGGTGGCGGGGCTGATCCTGACCACCGACTGCGTGATCGCCGAGAAGCCGGCGGCCGCGGGTCAAGGCGCGGCGGGGGAGGTTGAGTAGGTCTTTCGCGGCGGCGAGGCGCCGACGTTCAGCCGAACATCCTGACCATCAGTCGCTGCCAGAACGACAGCCCGTTCCACCACTGCCGCCCCTGCAACAGCTTGCGCCGCCCGGCGGGCGACAGGGTGAAGTACACGACATGCGGCGTGTCGCGGTGGCGGCCGGCGATCTGCACGTACTCGTAGGTGAACAGCACGCCGGCCAGCAGCGCGATGTCGGGGTAGCCATCGAGCCAGGCGCGCGGCGTGGTCGCGCCCATCAGCACCAGCAGGCGGCCGCGGTCGATCTGCTCCAGCACGTCGAGCAGCCGCGCCCGCAGCGGCAGCCGCTCCACCCGCTCGCACGCGAACTCCCGCTGTGCCCGCGTCCAGATATCCGCCGGCGCGTCCACCGGCCGCATCAGGGCGGCGGCCTGGGGCAGGGTGGCGGTGAAGGCGATGTCTCGGACCATCGGCGCCTCCGCGGCAGGAACATCGATCGTGCGGCATGTTGTAGCCGACGCCGCCGCCGGCGGGAAGTGCGACGATTGGCGTAAGCCGGCTGGTGAGCGCCGGTCATCGCGGGGAGAAAGGACATGCGTGCTGCCTACTACGAACGCACGGGCGCGGCCCGGGAAGTGCTGCAACTCGGCGAGTTGCCGACACCGGAACCCGGGCCAGGCGAGGTCCTCGTGCGGCTCGTGACCTCCGGTGTCAATCCCTCGGACGTGAAGTCGCGCGCCGGATTGCGCAGCAAGGAGCTGCCGTTCCCGCGCATCGTGCCGCACAGCGATGGGGCGGGCGTGATCGACGCCATCGGCGAGGGCGTGGCGGCGGCAAGGCTTGGCGAGCGGGTGTGGACGTGGAACGCCGCCTGGAAGCGCCCCTTTGGCACCGCGGCGCAGTTCGTCGTGCTGCCGGCCGAGCAGGCGGTAAGGCTGCCCGACGGCGTCGGCTTCGATGCCGGCGCCTGTCTCGGCATCCCGGCGCTCACGGCGCTGCACGCGGTGCGCATGGATGGCGGAGTGGCCGGCAAGTCGGTGCTGGTGACCGGCGGCGCCGGGGCGGTGGGACACTACGCGGTGCAGATGGCCAGGCTCGCCGGCGCGCGGCAGGTGATCGCCACCGTCAGCAGCGAGGAGAAGGCGCGCCTGGCGCGCGAGGCCGGCGCCGCGGTGACGATCGACTACCGCGGCGAGGACGTCGCCGCGCGCGTGCAGCAGGCCACCGGCGGCGAAGGTGTGGACCGCGTCATCGAGGTCGACTTTGCCGCCAACGTGAATTCATCGCTGGCGGCGGTGAAGCCTGAGGGCGACATCGTCGTCTACGGCAGCGGCAAGCCCGAGATCGCGGTGCCTTTTTTCCCCACGATCCTGAAGAACGTGCGGCTGCGCTTCTTCATCGTCTACAACCTCCTGCCGGCCGATCGCGCCGCGGCGATCGAGCAGCTCACGGCCTGGCTGCGCGACGGCCGCCTGCAGCACCGGATCGCCGCGCGGCTGCCGCTGGCGCAGATCGCGCAGGCGCATGAGCTCGTCGAAAGCGGCCGCGCGCTGGGCAACGTCGTGCTGATGGTCGACTGACCGCCACGCGGGCCGCCGGCGCCCGCCACGCAGATCCGGGCCGCCCGCCCCGCAGCGGTCGCCAACGCCGCCCCACCCCGCGATGGCGCCGTGGCGGGCTGAAACGCGTCTGCGCACGATGAAACGTCGAAAAGCCGGCATGAACGGCGAAACCGGCCAGCGATGCGGCCAATCGGCCATTGCAGTTCGCACCGCGCTTTGCGCGCTCCGTCGCAATGCGCTCGCGCCGCGAAGTGCCCATGCCTACAGTGCACGCATCGCAGCAGCGATCCCGCAAACGAAAGGACCTCGCCATGAACGCCAACTTCGCCACCCCGACCAAGACCCGCATCGCCGCCTTTGCCGCCGCCGTCATCACCAGCACCGTTGTGCTCGGCGCCACCGTCCTCGGCATGCAGCCCGGTGCGCCCACGACGGCCGAGCTGCAGGCGGTCGCGCTGGAGCGCTTGGTCGTCACCGCGCCGGCCGTCAACTGAACCTCGGCGCCGGCAGGCGCGCAGCCCAGGTCCGGCCGCGCCGCGCGAATAGCCCGGCCCCGCGCCGGGCTGTTCGCTTTCATGCGGCTGCTCCCGTCGTGACACCGGCATCCTGGCGTCGAGCGCGGGCGGCGCCTGATCACGCGGCTGCGTTGCCGTGCCTGGCCGCAGCGATCCGCGGGGTCGGCGTTGATGAAGCTGGGATCGAGCAAAGCGCCCACGCCAGGCGAGCTTCGGTGTACGTTGACCGACGCGCGCTGCATTAGGAGCGAGTCGCGGCGTGACGCACCGCAAGTGGCTCTGCGGCGGGGCGGCAGCGGCCGCCGCATCACGGCGGCAGGTTGTCGATCGGGATCGGCGCCACGGCGTCCGCCGGCCGAAAGCCGAGCACCCGCCCGAGGAAGTACAGCTCCGCTTCCAGCGCCCGCCGGATGTTTGCTGCGCGGCGAAAGCCGTGCTGCTCGCCCTCGAACTCCAGGTAGGCGACGGGTTGGCCGCGCGCACGGACGGCGGCGACGATGGCGCGGCTCTGCGCCGGCGGCACCGCGTTGTCTTCCGCGGCCTGGAAGGCGATCAACGCCGCGTTCAGGCGCTGCAGGTGATGGATCGGGCTGCGCGCGCGGGAGACCTCACGGCCCTGCGGCAGCGGCGCCACGAGCGAGTCGAGGTAGCGGCTTTCGAACTTGTGCGTGTCGGCGGCGATCGCCTCCAGGTCGGCGATGCCGTAGTAGTTCACCCCAGCGGCGAAGGCGTCGGTGAAGGCCAGCGCGCACAGCACGGTGTAGCCGCCGGCGCTGCCGCCGCGGATCACCACGCGACGGCCGTCGACGCGGCCTGACGCGACGAGGTGGCGCACGGCGGCCACCGCGTCGGCGAGGTCGACCACGCCCCACTGGCCGCGCAGCCGTTGCCGGTAGTCGCGGCCGAAGCCGGAGGAGCCGCCGTAGTTGACGTCGACCAGCGCCCAGCCCCGCGTGGTCCAGAACTGCCGGTTCAGGTTCAGCGTCGGCGAGCTGTGCCCGGTCGGCCCGCCGTGCAGCACCACCATCAGCGGCGGCCGCTCGCCTTCTGGCGCGGCGTCGTCGGGGTTGCGCGGCGGGTAGAAGAAGGCGTGGGCGGTGCGCGGAGCGCCGTCGGGGCCGGGCGCGGTCGGGAACTCGATCTTCTCGGCGCGGGAGACGTACGCCGGCGGCAGCGGCGAGGCCGAGGGCCGGCGGATCACGCGGTGAGCGCCGGTGGCGAGATCGATCGCGATCAGCGCCGGCAGGTCATCCTCGGCGGCGGCGACCGCGTAGCCGGCGGTGCGCGCACCGAGCATGCCGATCGAGCCATAGGCCACGTAGGGCAGCGGCGTAACGATGCCGTGGGCGAGGTCGATCAGGGCCAGCTGGTCGCGGGCCTGGCGGCAGACGCGCGCCACCGCGTGGCCGTCGCCGGTCAGCACATAGCTCGACTGACCGAGCTGCCAGAGCGGCCCGCCGACCTCGGCGGCCATCGGCGCGACCGGCGCGACGATCCCATCGCGCCAGCGGTACAGGTTCCACCAGCCGCTGCGGTCGGAGAGAAAGTAAAGCGCGCCATCGGCGTCCCAGCACGGCTCGAGCACCGACTCGTCCACGCCGCCGGCCACCGCGCGCAGTTCGCTGAGCGAGTCGCCGTCCAGCCTCGCGACGTACAACGTCGCGCCGTCCCACGGCATCTGCGGATGGTTCCAGGCGATGAAGGCGAGGTACCGCCAGTCCGGGCTCGGCCGCGGAAAGGCGACGAAGTCCGACCCGCCGTAGAGCACCGCGCCTTCGCCTGCCTCAGACGGGTCGATGGCGACGACTTCGTTGCGCGGCTCGCCGCCGGCGCGACGGTCCTCGCGGACGAAGAAGACGCGTGCGCCGTCCGGACTGGCGGCGCCATCGGCATAGCGCAGGCCGGCGGGCGTGAGCGGCTGCGGCGGCCGCCCTGGCTCGACGACGTAAACACGCTGGTCGGCGTCGTTGGAAAACAGCAGCCGTTCGCCGGCCTGCACGAAGGCCAGGCCCCCATACTCGTGCACCCGGGTGCGGACGATGAAGTCCGGCGGCACCTGCTCGCTGGCACGCCCCGGTTCGTTGCCGCGCTGGCGCGCGCAGCCGCGGCCAAGGCCGGCGGCGACGGGCCGTCCGGCAGCCAGGCTTCGTCGAGCGCCAGCAGCGCGACGCGGCCGCCCTCGTCCGGCCGCGTCTCGGTCCAGAGCAAGCGGCCGCCGAACGCGCGCCTGGCCAATCGAGGCCGACGCGGTGGCCAGCCGCTCGGCGCTCAGCGGCGAGGCCCAGGCGCCGTGTGGGGCAACGATCGTCATGCGCGTTTTCCGGTTGCGGTTCGGGTCGGCTCGATCGCTCAGGGCGCGGCGCCGCCGAGGGCGAGCGGCACCCGCCGCTCGGCGCTCGAAAGCCCGCCGTGCATGCCGACCAGCGTCGGCGGCTTCTCGCCCGGCAGCACGTCGATCAGGAAGGCGTCGCTCCTCGGCAGCAGCACGTGCGTGCCCAGCCGCGGCGCTAGGCGCGGATGCGGCGCGTCGGGGCCGAGCCAGCCGGCCGCGATCAGGGCGTCGCTTTCCACCGTGACGAAGTGTCCGCCGAGCGCGCGCTCGACCCGCGCCGGAAAGCCGTCGCGCTGCGCCTGGCGCACGTAGGCCACCGGCGCACGCGGTCCGCCGCACAGCGGCCGCTCGAGACACTCGGCGATCTCCGGAAAGTGCTCCAGGCGAAAGCGGTGGGCCGGCGGTACGTCGACGAAGCCGTGGTCGGCGGTGACGGCGAGCAACGCGCCGCGGCGCGCGAGCAGATCCGACAGCCGCTCGAAGGTCAGGTCCAGCCGCCGCGCCACCGCCACGGCGCGGTCGCTCGCCACGCCGAACTCGTGCGCGGTCGCGTCGAAGGCCTCGCTGTACGCCAACACGTAGCTGCCGCCGGGGCTGGCGTCGATGGCGGCACAGATCGCTGCGCAGAGGCCGTCGTCGTCGGTGAACGGCAGGCGCCGGGCGCCGGCGTGCGCATAGCGGCTGTAGGTCGACTCCGCGAGCGCGGCGGGCAGCACCGCAAAGCAGGGCCGCTGCGCGCGCGCCGCCAGCGACGGTTGCGGATAGAGCGCGGCGGCCTCGAGCACCGCCGGCAGGCGGCCGCCGGTCGGGCGCGGCTGCAAAGGCAGGGTGCTGTAGACGCCGCCGAGCTCCTCGAACCAGACGAACCACTCCGGCACCGCGTGGGCTGCCGGTGCGCGCGCGGTGGCCAGCAGCGTGACCACCGGCGCCGTGCTCGACGGATAGATCGTCTCGATTTCGCCGCGCATGGCGCCGGCCAGCGCGCCGCGCGGTGCCAGCAGCTGCAACGGTTCGACGCCGAGGCCATCGATCAGCCACAGCACCAGGTGCCGCGCGGCCAGCAGCGGCTCGCGCAACCGCGCCTCCGTCAGCAGCGGGTAGGGCGATGCCCTGCTGATCGCCGTCTCCAGGGTCGCGGCGAGATTCAGCAGGCTGCGGCCCGAGAAGTCGGGTCCAGCGAGTCCGGCGAGTTCAGGCAGCGGCATCGGCAGCGTGCAGGCGCATGGGCGCAGCGTACCCCCGGCGGCGGTGATGCCCCTCCAGCAGGGGCGCGTCTGGGCGACCCCGGATCGGCGGCGAACCGATTTGATCCTGAGCAACACGGGGCAATACCGGATGCGGTGTAACGGGCTGCGCGGGCATGACCTGCGTCAGCGGACGGCAAAACCGCGCTGCTAGCCTCGATCGCGATGTCGGTGCCCGCCGCGGCGGACGTGCGAGTGCAAAGTGGCCAACACGCTGTTGCTGTATTCGACCAACTACGGGCTGTCGCAGAAGATTTGCGAGCGGATCCAGGCGAGCCTTGGCGCCAAGGGCCATGCGGCCGACGTCCGGCCGCTGGTGGGCCACGGCGTCGATCCCGCCGCCTACGACGCCATCGTCATCGGCGCCAGTATCAAGCACGGCAAGCATCACCCGTCGGTGCTGGAGTTCATCCGCGCCCACCAGGGCCTACTGAGATCGAAGCCCAGCGCGCTGTTCTCGGTCAACCTGGTGGCGCGCAAGCCGGCCAAGAACACGCCGCAGACCAACCCGTACTTGAAGCGGCTGCTGGCCCGCTCGCCATGGCAGCCGAAGCTCACCGGCGTCTTTGCCGGCGAGCTGGACTACTCGCGTTACGGCCCGGTGGACAAGCACATGATGCGCTTCGTCATGTGGATCAACAAAGGGCCGACCGACTTCAACACCAAGGTCCAGTTCACCAACTGGGACGAGGTCGAGCGCTTCGCCGGCCAGGTGGCCAAGCTCGTCAACGGCCATGGCTGATGACGCACGCCCGGCCGGCCTCGCCGGCGCCGATTCGGGGCGGCGCGCTGCCGCAGGCGGTGGGCCGGCGCTGAGCGTGGGGGCGGCGGCCACTGCCGTTTCGGCGGAGGTGGGAGCAGCCAGTTCACCCGCCGGCGTTGCCGAAGGCGCGGCGGTGGCGCGGTCCGTGCCAGCTGCGCCCGTGGCACCGCCGCTGCTGGACCGGCTCAACGGCCCGCTGCATCTGGCGGTGGCGCTGGCCGGCGTGTGGCTGCTCGCCAGCAGCCCCTGGATCGGCATGTACGACCGCCTGCCGCAGCCAGCTGGCTGGGCCAATCTCGCGCACGCGGCGGTCGGCTTCGCCGCGCTGCTGGCCGGCGCGGTCTACGCCGCCGGCTGCGCGCAGGGCGGGCGCTGGCGGCAGTACTTCCCGTGGGCGGGCGGCGACATCGGCGCCGTCGGCCGCGACGTAACCGGACTGGTTCGCGGCCGCCTGCCGACGGTCGAGGACGGCGGGCTGTTGCCGCTGATCGAGGGCCTGCTGCTGCTCGCCCTGCTCGCCGCCGCGGCGACCGGCGCGGCGTGGTTCTTCGTCCAGGGCACGGAGGCCGCGGCCGCGCTGCGGGAGCAGCACATCGTCGCCGCCCGTGCCCTCGGCGTGCTGCTGGCGCTGCACCTCGTCGGCGTGGCGCTGCACCTGCTCGACTTCGTGCGCGATTGATCGCTGCCATGACACCGACCCGCTCCGGCACCGACCCGCCGCCCCGATTACGGCGCGGGCGCGGCACCGCCAGCGCGGACACCCAAGGCTGACCGCGGGCCGCAACGACCACCAGGAGGTTCCCATGAACGACATGAGCGTGACCGGACACGTCGGCGGCGCCGGCCTGGACACTGGCGACCTGGCGATGATGCTGGAGGCGCTGTCGCAATTCGTCGGCGGGGCGCTCAGCCCGCAGCGGCAACTGGAGCTCGACCACGAGGACGTCTGCCCCGAGGACACGGTGCGGGCGATGAGCGACCCGGCGCAGCTCGGCGTGCAGCTCATCTTCGTGCCGGCCGCCTACGGCGGCATGGACGGCGGCGCTTTCGATTCGTACCGCGTCTGCGAGGTGATGGCACGGCACGACATCGGCCTGGCCACGGCCGTGTTCGCCACCTTCCTCGGCAGCGACCCGATCCTGGTCGGCGCCACCGAGGAGCAGAAGCGGCGCTGGCTCGGCGCCATCGCCGAAAAGGGGGTGGTGTTCGCCTACGGCGCCACCGAGCCCGACGCCGGCAGCGACCTCGGGGCGCTGAAGACCACCGCCGAGCGCATCGAGAAGGACGGCGTGGTCACCGGCTACCGCATCAACGGCCGCAAGCAGTGGATCTCGAACGGCTCGATCGCCGACTTCACCACCATCCTCGCCCGCACGCCGGAGGGGCCGTCGTGGTTCGTGGTCGAGAAGGGCACGCCCGGCTTTACGGCCGGCAAGCCGGAGGACAAGCACGGCCTGCGGCTGTCGAACACGGCGGCGCTTTATCTCGACAGCGTCGTGGTGCCGGCGGAGAACCTGATCGGCGGCGTCGAGGGCAAGGGGCTCGTGCAGGCGCAGCAGGTGTTCGGCTACACGCGGGTGATGGTGGCGGCCTTCGGCCTCGGCGGCGGCTGGGAGGCGCTCGACCGCGCGATCGCCTACTCGCAGGAACGGCAACAAGGCGGCGGCCCGCTGTCGCAAAAGCAGGGCTACACGCACAAGCTGATCGTGCCGCACGCGGTGCGGCTGGAGGCGGCGCGCTCTTACATCGAGGACACGGCCGACAAGATCGACCGCGGCCTGGGCGCCAACGGCGCCATGAACACCGAGGGCGCGATCGCCAAGCTGATGGCCACCGAGGCCGGCAACGCGGCGGCCGACGCCGCCATCCAGGCCCATGGCGGCTACGGCTACACGCGCGAGTACGTGGTCGAGAAGGTCAAGCGCGACGTGCGCATCACCACGATCTACGAGGGCACCTCCGAGATCATGGAGATGACGATTGCCCGCGACCGCTGGCAGCTGCACCTGAAGACGGGCGGCGCGTACTACCGCGAGCGCGCCGCGCAGCT
>CALGWX010000339.1 GCA_937936215.1 uncultured Burkholderiaceae bacterium
CCCGCGCTGCACCGCCTCGCAGATGGCGATGTCCTCGGCCTGCACCTCGTCGGCGAAGTGCTGGTCGTCCAGGCGCGCGGCGGCGCTCACCTCCGGGGCGTAGAAGTAGTCGAAGTCGATGCGGCAGCGGTCGACGGCGAGTGGCAGCACGCGGTTCGTCTGCAGCCGGCCGGGAAGCACGTTGAGCATCGTGTTCGGCCACAGCCACCAGTACAGCGCCTCGCCCCGCGCGTAGGGGCCGCTGCCGGCCAGGGGGCTGGCCTGCAGGCTCCAGCGGCGCCCAAGCGTGGTCGCGTACGCCTGCTCGTCGAGCAGTGCCGCCAGCCGCGGGTGCACCCGCGGCACGTGGTAGCCCTCGAGGTAGTTGTCGACGTAGACCTTCCAGTTGCACGCCGCCTCGTAGCTCACGCGCCGGTCGAACACGTAGCCGGCCGGCGACACGCCCAGCCGCGGGTCGATGCCGGCCACGAGCTGTTCGAAAGGCGGCGCGGCCGCGTCGAGCGCCGCGAACACCAGCCCCTGCCATTGCGCCACCTGCGCCTGCGGCAGCTGCACTGTCTCGACGTCGAAGCCCTCGGCGCGGCCCATATCGGGCGCGCCGAGCAGGCGCCCGTCGAGCGCGTAGCGCCAGCCGTGGTAGCGGCACACGAGCTGCCTGGCGCCGCGGCCGTCGCATTCCGCCAGCGGCCCGGCGCGGTGCCGGCAGACGTTGTGCACGGCGCGCAGCCGGCCGTCATCCCCGCGCACGATCAGCAACGGCACGCCGGCGATATCGGCCACCACATGATCGCCCGGCAGCTCCACCTGCGCCGCATGCGCGACGAGCTGCCAGCCTTGGGCGAACACCGTCTCGCGTTCGCGTGCCGCGAAATGCGATTGCGTGTAGCAGGGCGCCGGCAGCGCCCACGCCGTGGCCTGCGCCTGCGGGGCCAGCGCGGCGGCGGCGTCAATGGGCGGCGAGGCGGGCATGAGGCCAAGGCAGGGGCTGATGCCGGTCATTGTAGGAAGGCGGCCGCGGCCTAGACTGGCCGCATGGAACTGCCGCTCCGTCTGCGCCGCCGCCTGCTGAGCCTGAT
Source organism: uncultured Burkholderiaceae bacterium (assembly GCA_937936215.1). GTDB lineage: Bacteria > Pseudomonadota > Gammaproteobacteria > Burkholderiales > Burkholderiaceae_F > JADJWR01. Next base: position 1,077 of record CALGWX010000339.1, read on the forward strand.
CGTCGCAGCGCCCCTCGGAGGCGCCGCTGCCGCCGAGGATCGCTACGCCGCGGCCCGCCAGCGGCTACTGGCGGAGATCGAGCGCGACATGCGCGCCACCGCCGGCAGCACCGGCCGCGCCGCGCTGTCACCGCGGGTGGCGCAGGCGATCGCGAAGGTGCCGCGCGAGCGCTTCGTGCCGCCGGAGCTGGCGGATCGCGCCTACGAGAACCGGCCGCTGCCGATCGGCCACGAGCAGACGATCTCGCAGCCGTTCATCGTCGCGCTGATGACCGAGCTCGTCGACCCCGCGCCCACCGACCGCGTGCTGGAGATCGGCACCGGCTCCGGCTACCAGGCCGCCGTGCTGGCCGAACTCGTCGCGCGCGTCTACACGATCGAGATCGTGCGCCCGCTCGGCGAGCGCGCCGCCGAGGTGCTGAAGGCGCTCGGCTACGCCAATGTCGAGGTGCGCATCGGCGACGGCTATCTCGGCTGGCCGGAAGCGGCGCCGTTCGACGCGATCGTGGTGACCGCGGCGCCGGAGCAGATGCCGCAGCCGCTGATCGACCAGCTGGCCCCCGGCGGGCGGCTGATCGCGCCGATCGGCAGCCGCTACGGCATCCAACAGCTGCAGCTGCTGCGCAAGGACGCGCAGGGCAGGATCGTCACCCGCAGCGTGCTGGAGGTGCGCTTCGTGCCGCTGACACGGGGCCGCTAATCGCCGCGGGCTGCGGCCGGATTCGGCGCTGCCGCTGTGCGCTGACGCCCCGCGCACCGGGCCGTCGGCTGCGGAACGGCAAAGTCGGATTGCCGCGCGGCGAACCTTCCGCGGCCGTCGCGGTCAACCGCCGGCGGCGGCGGCCGCCAGGTCTTGTCCTTGGGCGAGGCGCCGCCGCCACTGGCTTTCGACCGACACCGTGCGCACCGACCCATCGTCACGCCCCGACCCTTTTCCGCCGACCGAAGCGGCGCTCGCCGCGCGCCTGGAGGCGATCGACCCGCGCGCCTACGCGCGCACACGCAACGCGCTCGACGGCGCGGTCACGCGCCTGTCGCCGTACCTGACGCACGGCTTCACCGACGTGCCGGCGGTGGTCGCGGCCCTGCGCCGGCGTCACGCGCTGCGCCTCGAGGACAAGCTGGTCTACGAACTGGCCTGGCGCGAGTACTTTCAGCACCTGTGGTCGCGTCTGGGCGATGGCATCTTCGCCAGCCTGCGCCCGCCGCCGGCAGCGCATTACGCGGCCGAGTTGCCGCAGGACATCCACCGCGGCGCCACCGGCGTGCCGGCGATCGACGCCGCGGTGCGCGAGCTGTACGCGACCGGCTACCTGCACAACCACGCCCGGATGTGGCTGGCCTCGTACGTCGTGCACCTGCGCAAGGTGAGCTGGCGTGCCGGCGCCGACTGGATGGTGGCGCACCTGCTCGACGGCGACCTGGCCTCGAACCACCTGTCCTGGCAGTGGGTCGCGGGCACGCTGACGGGCAAGCCTTACCTCTTCAACGCCAACAACGTCGCCCGCTACGCGCCGCAGTGGGCGAGCCCCGGCACCGCGATCGACCGCGGCTACGACGAGCTCGACCGGATCGCCCGCGCCGATGTCGACGTCGGCGCCGAGCCCGGCACGCACGCCGCGGTCGACGAGCCGCCGCTGTTCGGGGCGCCGGACTGCGAAACCGAAATGCCCGCGGCGACGGCGATCGAAGTGATGCACCCGTGGTCGCTGGCGCGGCGACAGCCGCAGCGACCGGCGGTGGCGCTGCTGCTGCCGGAGTTCCACCGCTCCTGGCGGTGGCCGGCGCGACGCTGGGCGTTCGTGCGCGGGCGCCTGCAGGAACTCGGCGCCGCGGTCGTGCGTTGGCCGTTCGCGGAAGCCCTGGCCGCGCTGCGCGGGCGCGATGTGACCGTCACGGAATGCTTCGCGGCGCACTACCGTGAGCTGATCGCCTCGCTGCGTCAGCGGGGCGCGACCGTGCTGCCGGTGCCGCGCCAGTTCGCCAATCCCGCGCAGCCGTGCCGCTCGTTCTCGCAGTTCTGGAACCGCGTGCGCGGCGGCGTGGAGTGAATCGCCCGCCTTCGGGCGGCCTGCGGCGTCGAAGCGGGCGCCGGGCGGCGCACGAGACCGCCCGGCGCCGTGCACCCCGGCGCATCAGTGCGTGGCCGGAGCGGCCGTGACCGACTTGCCCTGGCCAACACTCGCCTGCGCGGCCGGCATCGACCGCGTCACAACGTCGCTGGCGCGGTCGGTCGCGGTCGCGCGCGCTTCGGCCTTCGTGGCCTTCGGCGCGAAGCGCTTCGCCAGGTCGACCTTCGGCGTCGCGCCGAGGTATTCATAGGTCAACGGGCTCCAGGGCGACTCGGTGCGGTAGCGCGGCTGCTCGGCAGGCGCCTGCTGCGCGTAGACGCCGGAGGCGGCGAGCATCAGGACGGCGGTGGCGATGGTGAGCGTGCGTTTCATCTCGGACTCCTTGCGGTTGTCGTCGGTGCCGACCGGCACCTTTCCCTTCGACACCTGCACTGTGCGCTTCGGCTGGCAGAATGAATAGGCGCTTCGGGACAGATTTCATGTCGATTCGTTCAACACCGCCGGCCGAGGCCGCGCCGCCAGCCTTCGACGTCCTCAGCGACGTGATGGAGCAGGTGCGGCTCGAAGGCACCGTCTACTTCAGCGCCGAGCTGCACGCGCCGTGGGGCATCTCGATCGTGCGCAGCCACCGCGCGCCGTTCTACGCCGTGACCGCCGGCGGCTGCGAACTGCAGGTCGGCAAGCGCGCCGCGCGCCGGGTCGAGGCGGGCGACTTCGTGCTGCTGCCCAATGCCGCCCCGCACGTCGTGCGCTCCGACCGCGAGGCGCTGGTGGTGCCGTTCGACACCTGGCTGCAAACGCACCCGATGGACCGCCGCGGCGCCTCGCGGCACGCCGGGCCGGGCGCGGCCACACGGGTGATCGGTGGTTTCTTCTCGGTCGATCCGCTGCGCATCAATCCGCTGTTCGGCGCGCTGCCGGCGCTGATCCACCTGCGCGGCGCCGATCCGCGCGTGCGGCAACTGCTCGCGCCGACGCTGCGCCTGGTCGAGGCGGAGATCGGCGCCGGCGCGCTGGGCGCGCCGACGGTGCTGCGACGGCTGGCCGACGTGCTGTTCATCCAGGCGGTGCGGCTGCATGCGGAGAGCGAGCGTGGCGTTGCCGGCTGGCTGCGCGGGCTCGCCGATGCGCGCGTCGGCCGCGCCCTGATGCTGCTGCACGAACGTTATGCCGAGCCGTGGACGCTCGATGCGCTGGCGCGCGAGGTCGGCACCTCGCGCACGCTGCTGGCGGTGCGTTTCCGCGAGCTGGTCGGCGAGCCGCCGATGGCCTACCTCACGCGCTGGCGCATCACCCGCGCCGCCAACCTGCTGCACGGCGCGCGCCTGCCGCTGGCGCGGGTGGCTGAGCAGGTGGGCTACCACTCGGATGCCGTGTTCTCGAAGGCGTTCCGGCGTGTGACCGGAAGCGCGCCCGGCGCCTGGCGAAGGATGGTGCGGCTGGCGCCGGTGGCCGGTGGTCAGGGACCCGCGCCGCAGGCGGCCGCGGGCGGGGGCTTCGTGGAGTTGCCGGCGGCGGCCGGCCTCACAGCGGCCGGAGGGCCGATCGGGCCGGCGCGAGACCGAGCCAAAGCGCCGCTCGCTGCAGGCAGCGACGCTGCCGCCCAACCGGATCGCCCGCGCTCCGCTGCGCCGAGGCGCCGCCGCGGCTCGTCGCGCCGTTCGCGTACGCTTGCTGCATGAGCAACGGCTTTGCCAACCC
>CALGWX010000340.1 GCA_937936215.1 uncultured Burkholderiaceae bacterium
CGGCAAGGCGGGCGAGCTGGTGGAAGATGCGCGGCGACCACAGCTCGGGGTTGCGCGCCGGAGCAAAACCGTCGAGGTAGAAGGCGTCCGCGCTGGCACGCAGCTGCGCAAGGGCATCGTCGGCGGAGCCGAGGAAGAGGCTGAGGGTGAGGGCGCCGCCATCGAGGTGGATGCGGTGCAGCCCGGCGGTGAGCGTTGGCCACTGCGCCACCAGCTCTGCAGCGAGGGGCGCCAGTTCGGGCGCTTCGGCGAGCAGTGGGGCATGCATGGCGGCGAGGTCTTCCTTGCGGAAGGGATGCAGCTCGCAGGAGATGAAGTGCAGGCGTGCGCAGCGCTGCGGGTCGGTGCGCCATGCCGCCCAGGTGGTGAGCAGGTTCACCCCGAGGCCGAACCCGGTTTCGACAATGGTGAACTGTTCGCGCCCCTGCCAGCGCGCCGGCAGGTCGTTGCCGGCGAGGAAAACGTGACGGGCTTGCCCGATGCCGCCAGCGGCGGCGTGGTAGACGTCGTCGTAGGGCGGCGAGTAAGGCACGCCGGAGGCGGTGAAGGCCGGTTGTGCGGGATGTATGGGCATTGCGCTGCAGGGGCGGCGGCAGGCGCCGCCGCCCGCCGTGCGGGACGGTTTACTCCGGACGCATCTGCGGGAAGAGGATGACGTCGCGGATCGAGGGCGAATCGGTGAGCAGCATCACCAGGCGGTCGATGCCGATGCCGCAGCCGCCAGTGGGCGGCAGGCCGAATTCGAGCGCGCGGATGTAGTCGGCGTCGTAGTACATCGCCTCCTCGTCGCCGGCGGCGCGCGCCTTGGCCTGCTGCATGAAGCGGGCAGCCTGGTCCTCGGGATCGTTCAGCTCCGAAAAGCCGTTGGCCATCTCGCGGCCGGCGATGAAAAGCTCGAAGCGCTCGGTGATCTCGGGCTGCGTGTCCGAGGCGCGCGCCAGCGGCGACACTTCGACCGGATAGTCGACGATGTAGGTGGGCTGCACGAGCTTGTCCTCGGCGACCTGCTCGAACAGCGCCAGCTGCAGCGCGCCCAGGCCGGCTTCCTCCGCGTGCGTGCTGCCCATGGCGCGCAGTTCGCGGTGCAGGAATTCGCGGTCGGCCAGCTGTGCGTCGCTGTACCGCGGCGCGTGAAGCTTGATCGCCGCCGCGATCGACAGCCGCGCAAAGGGCTGACCGAGGTCGATCGTCTCGCCCTGGTAGGTCAGCACCGCCGAGCCGGTGGCGCGCACGGCGGTCTCGCGCAGCAGCCGCTCGGTGAAGTCCATCATCCACCGCACCTCGTGGTAGGCGGCGTAGAACTCCAGCATCGTGAACTCCGGGTTGTGCCGTGGAGACAGCCCCTCGTTGCGGAAGTTGCGGTTGATCTCGAACACGCGCTCGAAGCCGCCGACCACCAGCCGCTTCAGGTACAGCTCCGGCGCGATGCGCAGGAACATGTCGATGTCGAGCGCGTTGTGGTGGGTGACGAAGGGCCGGGCGGCGGCGCCGCCGGGGATCACCTGCAGCATCGGCGTCTCGACCTCGAGGAAGCCGTTGTCGATCATGAAGGCGCGCATCGCCGCGATCGCCTTGCTGCGGACGACGAAGGCCTGCCGCGTCTCGTCGTTCATGATCAGGTCGACGTAGCGTTGCCGGTAGCGCAGCTCGCGGTCCTCCAGGCCGTGGAACTTGTCCGGCAGCGGCCGCAGGGACTTCACCAGCAGGCGCAGGCGGCGGCAGCGCACCGACAGCTCGCCCTTGTTGGTGCGGAACAGCACCCCCTCGGCGGCGACGATGTCGCCGATGTCCCAATGCTTGAAGGCCTCGTAGGCCTCGGCGCCAACATCATCGGGGGTGACGAAGAACTGGATCCGTCCCGAGCCGTCGGCCACGGTGGCGAAGCTCGCCTTGCCCATCACCCGCTTGAGCATCATGCGGCCAGCGACCTTGACCTCGACGTGCGCGGCGGCGAGCGCATCGCGGTCGAGCGCGCCGTACTTCGCGTGCAAGTCGGCGGCGTGGTGCGTGCGCGTGAAGTCGTTCGGGAACGCCGGCCCCTGCTGGCGCAGGCGGGCGAGCTTGGCGCGGCGCTCGGCGATGATGGGGTGGTCGTCGCGCAGCGCGGGCGCGGGGAATTCCGCCATTTGGGCCTCAATCGAATTTGGGAGTTTGCATGCCCAGCAACCGGGCGGCTGCGGCGAGTTTCAGGTCGGCAGTGGCGAAGACGCGCGCCTGCGCGATGCGCGCGCAGGCCAGATGCAGGGCGTCCAGCGTGCGCAGGGGGACGTCCTCGACGGCCTGTAGCAGCGCCTCCGCCTCGCTCCAGTGCGACTCATCGAGCTGCAGGACGATGAGAAGTCCGTCGTCGAGGTCGGCCAGAAACGCCGCCGTCGCTCGGCGCGCGTCCTCGGCGGTGATCTCGCGGCTCCGCTGCTTGCGCGCGAGGGTGGCGTGCACTTCCACCCGCGTCAACACGCTGATGCGCGCCTCATCCTGGGTGGCGATCCAGCCGCCGAAGGCGTCGCTGCCGCGCTCCGGCAGATACCACTTCAGCAAGGCGGAGGTGTCGATGTAGTTCAACGGGAGGTCAGCCGCGCGCGTCGCGGTCCTCGCGGATCAGGACCTCCGACGGCGTGCCCTGAAAGGGCAGCGTCTTGCGGAACTCCGCCAGTTCCTGCGAGCGGCGCGCCAGCCGCTCGCGCTTGCTCTCGCCGGTCCATGGCAGCACGCGGGCGAACGGCTTGCCATGGTGGGTAAGGATCACTTCGCCCTCGCGTTCAAGCGTCTCCTTGAGCACTTGGTAGCGCTGCCGAACTTCGCGGATGCCGAGTGTCTTCATGGACTGCTCCTCAATGTGTCACAACGACACATTGTGACACACCGATGCTGAGCTGGGCGTCTTACGCCGCGCGGACGTCGGCGACGGGCTCCATGCCGAAATCGGGCCGTGCCAGGTAGGCCAGCACGCGCGCCGCCGCCTCGGCGGGGGTGGCGAGTTGGCCGCCTGCCTTCATTTCACGGAAGCGGGGCTGGTCCGGGAAGCCCGCCGCGTCGGCGGCACGAAGTTCCGCCTGCATGTCGGTGTCGATCACGCCGGGCGCGAGCGACACGACCCTGGCGCCGTTGGAGCGACGCGCCTCGTCCAGCGCCATGACCCGCGACAGGTGATCGAGCCCCGCCTTGGCGGCGCAGTAGACGGACCAGCCGGCGATCGCGCGCCGGCCGGCGCCGGAGGAAACGTTCAGCACCTTGCGCGGCATGTTCCAGCTCTCGGTGGCGCGCAGGAAGGCCGCGGCGAGCAGGGCGGGTGCCTCGAGGCCACCGCGCAGCGCCGCGGCGATCGACTCGGCGTCGGCATCCTGGATCGGGCCGACGCGCCCGAGCAGGCCGGCGTTGTTGACCAGCGTCGCTGCGGTGAAGCGTCCCGGATCCTGCTTGTGCAGCCAGGCTTCGAGCCGCGCCGCGGCGCCGACGCCGTGCGCGAGATCGAGCGCCCACTGTTCGAGCGCGCTGCCCCGCTGCGCCGCCGCCTCCTGCAGCGAGGGATCGGGGCGGCGCGAGACGGTCAGCAGCAAGCGCGCGGGCGCCAGCAGCTGCTCGGCCAGCGCGCGGCCTAGCCCGCGCGAGGCGCCGGTGAGGATCACGAGCTCCATGCTTTGCTCTCTCCGCAGGTCGGCGTCCGGCACGAGATGGTCAATGGCCGCGGCTAGGCCGGGGCCGAGCCCACCCCCTGCTTCAGGCTCGCCTCGATGAAGGGATCGAGATCGCCGTCGAGCACCGCCTGCGTGTTGCCGATCTCGACGTTGGTGCGCAGGTCCTTGATCCGCGACTGGTCGAGGACGTAGGAGCGGATCTGGTGGCCCCAGCCGATGTCGGTCTTGGCGTCCTCCAGCTTGGCCTGCTCGGCCATCCGCTTGCGCAGCTCCAGCTCGTACAGCTTCGACTTCAGCATCGCCATCGCCTCGGCGCGGTTGCGGTGCTGGCTGCGGTCGTTCTGGCTCTGCACGACGATGCCGGTGGGTAGGTGGATGATGCGCACTGCGCTCTCGGTCTTGTTGACGTGCTGCCCGCCGGCGCCGCTGGCGCGGTACACGTCCACGCGCAGGTCGGCCGGGTTGATCTCGACCTCGATCGACTCGTCGATCTCGGGATAGACGAACACGCTCGCGAACGAGGTGTGGCGGCGGGCGTTGGCGTCGAACGGCGACTTGCGCACCAGCCGGTGCACGCCGGTCTCGGTGCGCAGAGTCCCGAACGCGTACGGGCCGGTGACCTTGATCGTCGCGCTTTTGAGCCCCGCCACTTCGCCCTCGGTTTCCTCGAGCAGCTCCGGCTTGAAGCCCTTGCGCTCGGCATACCGCAGGTACATGCGCTCGAGCATCGCGCACCAGTCCTGCGCCTCGGTGCCGCCGGCGCCGGCCTGGATCTCGATGAAGCAGTTGTTCGGGTCGAGCGGATTGCTGAACATCCGCTGGAACTCGAGCTCGGCGACCTCCTTGCCGAGCTTGGCCACGTCGGCCTCGATCGCCGCCAGCGTGGCGTCGTCGTCGTCGGCGCGGGCGATCTCGAACAGCTCCTGCGCGTCGTCGAGGTTCGCCGCCAGCCGCTGCAGGCGGCCGACGACGTCGTCGAGCAGCTTCTTCTCGCGGCCGAGTTCCTGCGCCCGCTTGGGGTCGTTCCAGACGCCAGGATCCTCGAGCGCGCGGCTGACTTCCGCTAGCCGCCGCGCCTTGGCATCGACGTCAAAGATACCTCCGCAAGTCGCCAAGCCGGATGTTCAGGTCGGCGACGGTGGCCGCCAGCGCATTGATGCGTTCCGCTTCCATGTCGATTCCGCGATCGAAAGCGGCGGATTATAGGGAGGCGTGCTCGATGTGAAGGCTGATTCGTCGCTGTTCCTGGTAGCTCTCGGCAACCGGGCGGTAGGCCAGGCGCACGCGTGTGGGCAGCGGCTGCGTGCGGCGGAACCAGATGGCGTCGAAGCGCCTGCCGTCCAGCTCGAGCGTGAGCTTCAGGTGCGCCTCCTTGACGAGGCGCTGCTCGGCCACCGCGAACTCGTTGTCGAACAGCGGCGGGACAAAGCCCTGGCCCCAGATCTGCCGGTCGATCGCCTCGGTCAGCGCCAGGCTGATTTCGGCGGCCGCCAGCGGCCCGTCGGTGGCGATGCGGCGCGTGAACAGCTCGGCATCGGCCGCCGCTTGCGTCGCGGCCTCGAAGGCCTGCGCAAAGCCCTCGAAACGCTCGTGCGGCAGCGTGAGGCCGGCGGCCATCGCGTGGCCGCCGAAGCGCTCGATGATCTGCGGCGCCGCCTTGGTGACGAGGTCGAGCACGTCGCGCAGGTGCACGCCTTCGATGGAGCGGCCGGAGCCGCGCAGGCAGCGCTCGTCGGCCCGCGCGAAGGCGATCGTCGGCCGATGGTGCCGTTCCTTCACCCGCGAGGCGACGAGACCGACCACGCCCTGGTGCCAGCTCTCGTTGAACAGCGTGATCGTGCGCCGGCCGCCGAGGTCCATGGTGCCGAGTTCGGCCAGCGCGTCGAGCTGCATGTCGGCCTCGATCGCGCGCCGCTCGCGGTTCAGCTCGTCCAGCTGCCGTGCCAGGTCAAGCGCGCGCGCCGCGTCGTCAGTGGCCAGGCACTCGATGCCGACGGTCATGTCGGTCAGGCGGCCGGCGGCGTTGATGCGCGGGCCGACGGCAAAGCCGAGGTCGGCCGCAGTCGCCGTGCGCACGCTGCGCCCGGCGACCTCGAACAGCGCCGCGATGCCCGGCGCGGCCAGCCCGTTGCGGATGCGCTCCAGGCCGGCGGCGACGAGGATCCGGTTGTTGCGGTCCAGCGGCACCACGTCGGCCACCGTGCCGAGCGCCACCAGGTCGAGCAGCGCATTCAGTTTCGGCTGCGTGGCTTCGCTGTAGCGGCCGCGGGCACGGAACTCCGCCCGCAGCGCCAGCAGCACGTAGAACATCACGCCGACGCCGGCGAGGTTCTTGCTCGGAAAGCCGCAGCCGCGCTGGTTGGGATTGACGATCGCCGCCGCCGCCGGCAGCCGCTCGCCGGGCAGGTGGTGATCGGTGATCAGCACCTCGATGCCGAGTTCGTTGGCGCGCGCGACACCGGCCACGCTGGCGATGCCGTTGTCGACGGTGATCAGCAGGTCCGGGCGGCCCGCGGCGCCCGAAGCGGCGAGGTCGACGATCTCGGGCGTCAGGCCGTAGCCGTAGTCGAAGCGGTTGGGCACCAGGTAGTCGACGCGCGCGCCCATGGCGCGCAGGCCGCGCAGTCCGACGGCGCAAGCGGTGGCCCCGTCGCAGTCGTAGTCGGCGACGATCAGCAGCCGCGCGCCGGCCTCGATGCGGTCGGCGAGCAGCTTTGCCGCCTGGCCGACGTGCGACAGCTGCTGCGGCGGGATCAGGTCGCGGGCCGCCAGTTCGAGTTCGCGCACGCTCGAAACGCCGCGCGCCGCCAGCACCCGTGCCAGAGGCGGGGCGATGCCTTCGGCCACCAGGCGGTTGGCGGCCGCGGCGTCGTAGGCGCGGCGGACCAGTTCCGTCACACCGCTTCCGCGAGGATTGGCGCGACCGGCGCGCGCCGCCACAGGCGCCAGCCGTCGCGGCGGCCGATGCGCGCGAGCCGGACCTCGCGTTGGCCGCAAAGCACAAGTGCGAGTTCTTCGCAGCCCGCCGCGATGCAGCGCTGGTGCAGGGCGCACAGCTCGGCGTCCAGCCGCGCCAGGCGTTCGAGCCACTGGCCCCAGGCCTCGAACTGCGCCGGCGCCAGCAATTCGCGGTGGATGGACAGTGCGTCGCCCCGGGCCTCGGCGGTGCCTTCGCCCACCACGGCCGAGCGCGGCAAGCCGGCGGCGAGCGCCCAGCCGCGCAGCACCGGATCGCGGCTCGCCACCATGGCGAAAGGGCGGTTGGGCAGCGGCCTCCAGAGGCCACCACCGTGCAGCCAAAGGCCGTTGACCGCGGCTTCGCCGCGCCGCACGCGTGCGTCGTTGACCGCCGCGGCGTGCCAGCGCATCTGCACGTCGTTGAGCAGCCGCCGCCACCGCGCCGCGTCCGCGCCCGCTGGCCAGTGCTCGTGCGCCGGCTGACCGAGCGCCGCATCCAGCGGCGACGCGTGCAGCGACCAGGGCGTTGCCAGCGTCAACAGCCAGCCCTCGCGATGCACGTGCAACCGGGGCGCGGCGTCGGCCGCCGCTTCTTGCAGGGCGGTGAGCAGATGTTCCGCGAGCGGCTGCGCCTCGTCATCGGCCAGGGGCTCCGGCAGCGGCGTGACGAGCAGGTGGTCGCGCGCGAACTCGAAGCGGACGGGGTCGACGTGCCAGCACTGCGCGCCGAGCGGCGCCTGCTCGTCGAGCGCCCGCAGCGCGTAGGGCGCGCTGACCGGCTCGCCGCTGCCGCCGAATTGCTGCCATAGCCACGCTAGGTGCGCGGCTGCGTCGCAGCCCAGTTGCAGCGGCGGCTCGACACGGGCGCGCGCCAGCGCCGGCATCAGCCAGGGCGCCTGCGCCCCGGCCAACACCTCGGCGGCGATGCCCGCTGGCAGCAGCGCGCCGGGTACGACAGCGGTCCAACGCATGGCTCGGCATTCTATTGACCGGCCAGCGGCGGTCGCGACGGCGAGCGGAACTCGACTAACCGCCGCTGCAACGTGCCGAGCACCGAAGCATCGCCGCCGCGCGGGTCGCGATGGCAAAGGCGCTCGGCGGCCCGCCGCGGTCACGGCAACGGGCAGGGCCGCCGCCCCGATGAAGCCGCCTGCGCCTGCGCAGCGCGGTGGCGACTGCCACGCGGGTCGCGGCACGGCAAGGCGGCGGCGTCGCGTTCGCGGCGGCTTGCGGCCGCCGGGGCAGAGAGGGCCGCAGGTGGCCGCGACGACCCCTTCGATAGAATGCGTACGCCCCTCCGCACCTCGCCTCCGTTGAACCTTCCCTACGAAGTCCGCATCGGCCTGCGCTACACGCGCGCCGGGCGCCGCGCGCGCCGGCGCAATGGCTTCATCTCGTTCATTTCCGCGGTGTCGATGGCGGGCATCGCGCTCGGTGTGGCGGCGCTGATCG
>CALGWX010000341.1 GCA_937936215.1 uncultured Burkholderiaceae bacterium
CGACCTGGTGGGCCGGCGTGTTTACTACTGGCTGTTCGGCAGCCACCCCGGCGAGGTCACGCAGACCTCACTGCGCGGGAGCCTCACGAGCGCTCGCGTGCCGGCCACCGAGGTGCTGCATGTCTATCGCAAGGACCGGCCTGGGCAGGTGCGAGGAGTGCCGTGGCTGGCGCCGGTGATCATCACGCTGCGGGATCTGGATGAGTACGAGGAAGCTGAGCTGGTGCGCAAGAAGATCGAGGCCTGCTTCGCCGCCTTCGTCACCCAGCCGCACGGTCCCGAAGGCCCGAGCATCGGCCCCGCGACTACTGAGCCCGCGACCGGCAAGCGGATCGAGGCGTTTGAGCCGGGCATGATCGAGTACCTGCGGCCGGGCGAGGAGATCACCTTTTCGACGCCGAGCCACGTAGCCGGCTACCGCGATTACGTCGCCGCCAAGCAAGCCACCATTGCCACCGGATTGCAGCTCACCTACGAGCAGTTGACCGGCGATCTGTCGCGCGTGAACTACTCCTCCTACCGCGCCGGCCTGCTCAGCTTCCGCAACGGCATCGAGGCCTTCCGGTGGCTCGTGTTCATCCCGATGTTCTCGATCCCGGTGTGGGATCGGTTCCTCGCCGTCGCATTTACCGCCGGCGTGATTCCCGAACCAGGTCCGTTCAAGGCCGAGTGGACGCCGCCCGGTTTCGGCAGCGTCGATCCCTACAAGGATTCCCTCGCGACGCTGAACCGCATCCGCACGGGCACACTCACCGTGCGCCAGGCCATCGCAGAGCAGGGCTACGACCCGGATGCGCAGCTTGAGCAGATCGCCGAGATCAACCGGCTGCTCGATGAGAAAGGAATCGTGCTGGACTCTGACCCGCGGCGGGTCACGCAGAGCGGGACCCAGCAGAAGGAACTTACACCATGAGTGAAACTACGTTCCCCTTGCGCGAGCGGCTCGAAGCGCAGTTTGAGGGCTTGGCCGCGGAGGGCCGCGAGGAGCGCACGGCTGCTCTCACCTGGTACACCGGGGCCGCCGTGCGGCGCTACGACGCGCGCGGTCCGTACGAGATGCGTTTCTCGATGGAGCCCGGCGCGGTGCGCCTGGCGCGGCTGGCGAGCGGCTCGGCGCCGCTATTGAACGCGCACCGCGATTACACCGTGGCCGACGTCATCGGCGTGATTGCCAAGGCCTGGATCGAAGGCGGCGCAGGCAAGGCGGTCGTGCGGTTCTCCAAGCGCGAGGACGTGACTCCGATCTGGCGCGATGTCGAGGACGGCATCCTGCGCAACGCCTCGATGGGCGTGGCCATTCACGAGCTCAAGGATGTCACCCCAGAGGGCGCGACGGTGCGCCAAGTCCTCGTGACCGACTGGGAGCCCGAGGAGGTCTCGCTGGTGCCGATCGGCGCCGACCCGGGCGCGGGATTCAAGTTCGAACGGGCAACTGGCCCACAGGAGACGACGATGGAAGAGACCATCACCGAAACGGGCGGAGAAGCCCGTAACGAAGTGAACCTAAATGCGGAGCGGCAGGCCGCAGCGCTGGCCGAGCGGACCCGCATCCTGGAGTTGGACAAGATCGGGCGGGCGGCGCGGCTCGATGCCCGACTTATTGCCGAACACATCGAGCGCGGCACCACGGTCGAGGAGTTCCGCAAGCTGGCGCTCGATGAGCTGGCCCGGCGCAGCGAGGAGACGCCTATCCGCAGCGCCACCGTCGTGGTCACCCGCGACGAGGCCGACACGCGGCGCGCCGGGATCGCGGCCTCGCTGCTGTTCCGCTATGACCCGAAGCTGTTCCCGCTCGCCGGCGAGCTGGGCCGCGACTGGGTGGGTATGACGCTGCTCGACCTGGGGCGCGAGTGCCTGGAGGTCTCTGGCACGCGCACGCGGCGCCTGAGCCGCAACGAGATCGCCAAGCTCGCGCTTTCGACCTCCGACTTCCCCTACATCCTGGCCGATGTGGCCAACAAGACCCTGCGCCAGGCCTACGAGGCCTATCCGCGCACCTTCCTGCCCTTCTCGCGGCGCCGCACGGCGGCCGACTTCAAGAACATCAATGCGCTTCAGCTCGGCGAATCGCCGGCGCTTCAGTCGAGAAAACCAATATCCCGTGGCCTGGTCTCTCCCGGCAGCGCCGCAGTCTCCCAGGCGCTCTTCGGATCGGCGCGAACGAGGACCTTGCCTTCTTCGCAAACCAGCCAGACGCGGCCGCCGGCGGCCGCGGCGCTTTCAATGAGGCAAGTGCTCTCTTCGAGTTGCGCCGCCGCTGGAGCGAGAAAGGCGAACAGCAGGACTACGAACAGCTTCGCCATGTGGCTGCACTTGCCGGAGGAGAATTCGCAGTTCTGATCCGAAGTTTGAGACACAGAAGCCAGAAGCGAAGTTTCCAATCTTCGTTGCCGTTCCCCGCGCGCCACTGCGCTTTCTTGACAGCGCCGGCGGGAGCTCGGCTTGGGTGCGCGGTGCGCCTCCGAGCCGCAGCCCTTTATCGACTTCGGGAGTCCAGCACGGCCCAAAGGTTGGCGCCGATCGTGCTCGGCTCGATGAGCGCGCCGCGGTAGGCGCCGGTCACGGCATCGTGGACGTCGTAAAAGTAGGTATCGAGCACGCCCCGCCGGACTAACTCGGCGTCGGCCGCCGGCGGCGTGGCTTTGTGCGTGGCGTCGGTGTGATCCACCATCCAGCGCAGCACCGCCGTGGTGATCCCCTCCTGATAGCGGCGCCAGTCGATTTCCCGATCGACCTGGCTCCAATCGATTCCCAAATCGCTCGAGAAGGCGAACGTCCGTAACACCTCCCACTGGACGTGATTGTCCACCCAGGAAGAGCCGAACCAGATCGTCTGATTCAAGCACGGTTTGGTGTTGTAGAGCTCGACGACCTCCTCGGGTTGCCACAGATGGGTAAACACCAGCAGCGAGCGCAGCCAGTGGATGGCCTTGTCGCGATAGCGGGGATCCTGGAAGGCCTTGTAGCCGAGATAGTACGCGATGGCGGAGTGGCCGGCGGCGAGCAAATTCGGACTGTATAGCGGCGTCTCCCACCAATCGCCGCCGTCAGGCCGCTCCATTTTCAGGCAGTAATCGAGCGCCTTGCGCGCTGCGGCGGCAAACTCCCTTTCCCCGGTCAGCTCCGCAAGGATGAGCAGCTCCATAGCCGGCTGCGTGGTGATGTCCAGGGCCGGAGCGCCCTTAGGGCCGAGCGGCTTGAGAAGCGCCGCAGCGATCTCGGCCAGGTCGCGTTTGTGGCGCCCCTCGGGATCGTAACGGAACGAACCGTCGGGATGCTGCTGGGAGAGCAGCTCCCGTCCGTAAGCCATTTGCGCTTCACGGCTCCAAAGCCCGAACTGCCGTATGCCCGCCCGGCCCCCGGCACGAATCTTTCTGGCCTCGAGTTCGCGGCGAGCCCAAGCGAGCTTCGCTTCGAGTTGACGCGCCGTCTCGCGGTCACGGCCGCTCGTGACATAGCGCTCCAGAAAAAGCGGTGGATGGGGGCTTGCTTCCTCCGGCGTTCTTCCCCAGCCTTTCCCCTCGTGCCAGAGCGCGGTGTTATAGGCGCGCGCCAGACGATCGAGGGCCTCTTCGAAGGGGTAACGCGGCGCGGGAGGTTGCGGCAGCCCGTGGCGCTTCACCCAATCGACGAGTACGTCCAGGCTGTCGCCGCGCACGAGGAACACTTCCGCCTCGAGCTGGACCGGCGTCTCCGGGCGCAACTCGAGCGGAAAAGCCGGCGGCTTGGCGGAGCGGACGGGCATAGTGTTTTCCTCCAGGCCCCAGGCCACACTGGGCAGCGCGAGCCCCATCAAATGATGGTTGGCGCGGTCGATGAAGTTCGGCGAAGCATATACCGGTTGCAGGTACCTCCGCCCGGCGAGCACGGGCGCCCGCGGGTTCCATGCCAGGCCGATGCCTGTGCCATCGTGGCTGAGCGCCATCACCGGAGCGGTCACTTTGAAGGGGTGGAGCACGGCGCGCAGGGCGTGCGGATGTTGCATCCAATCGGTTCCGCTCGACCATTCTTCACCGCGCAGCCATTCGACTCCCGGAAAGATGCCGTCCGTCTTGGCGGTTTGGAAACTGGCCGCCCCGACGCGGAGCCACGGGCCGCGCAGGTAGCGCGCCGTGAGAGGCTTTAGCGGCCGGTACTCGGAGGCGAGCCGGGCGATGGCGCGGTCGGGGTCCAGCGTGATCGAAACGGTCCCCTCCATTACCGGAGCGGCCAGATCCGGGTTGGCGAACCGCGTTCCGGCAAGCGCCTCGTACCAGCGGACTCGGACGGGGAAGACGGCCCTCTGGCCGAAATCACCTTTTTCGATGCGGTATTCGGCCGCTTCGGCGCGAAGGGGAACCAGCCGCCCCGTACCCACCAGATCGACTTCACCGAGATGGTCGAGAACGGCGACCAGGCGGCCCCGGTGATCGAAAATCTCGATCCAGGCCCACCCCGTCAAGCGCTTGTGCACGTTCAGCCGCATGGCGCTGTTTTGAAGAGTGAACGATGCGCCGCCGTAAGTCGCGTCCTGATAGCCTGGCCGCGCCAACTCTTGCGCGGCTGTCCCCGAGATCCAAGCAAGCCCCACGGTGAAAAATCGGGCGAGAGTAATCAGCATCGCTTTCACGTTCCCGCTCAGAAGGTCAATTTCAGGGCGAACTGGATCTGGCGCGGCGGGTTGGCTTGGCTGAGCACCTGGCCGAAGCTGATGTGGCCGACGGTCGTGTTCGGATCGCCGAAAACAGGATGGTTCAGGAGATTGAAAGCTTCGGCACGGAACTGAACCTGGCCCCTCTCACGAATGCGAATGTTCTTGAAGATGGAAAAGTCGATGTTCTCGTAGCGGTCCCCCCGCAGCGTCGGATGGAGGCGGCCGACGTTGCCGAAAGTGTACGGCTTGGGGAGCACGAATTGCGCCGTGTCGAACCAGCGCGCCAGGGTGCGCTCGCTCTTGGGGATGTCGGCGCTCCTGCCCGTCGAATCGGGGCGCTGGCCGCCGCCGAACGAGTAGCTGGTATTCTGGATGACCCCGAACTGCAACGGGCGCGCACTACCGACGATGATGATCCCGTTGACTTGCCATTGCCCCAGGATGGCGTCGGCCAGCGCGTTCCAGCCGGCGCCCAGCCACTTGCCGCGGCCGAACGGGAGCTCGTAAGTGAAGTTGGCCACCATGCGGTGCTTCTGGTCGTAAACCGACAACGAGCGGTCGCAGACGCGGCAGTAAAAGTCGCGGAAGCCGGCGCTCGCCCAGACATTATCACCGCCGTCGGAGATCAACTTGGAGAAGTTATAGGAGAGCATCGCGCTGGCTCCTCCAGCGAAGCGGCGTTCCAACTTGAGCTGCAAAGCGTGGTAGTTCGAGTTGCCCCACCCGGGCCGACTCAAATTGACGCTGGGGTACTGGGGGAAGGGACGAAGCAACTGGCCACGCTGCACCCG
>CALGWX010000342.1 GCA_937936215.1 uncultured Burkholderiaceae bacterium
GGCCTTCTTCCTCCTCGCTGACGACCTCCAGATCGGATACCGCGGTCTTCAGCACGGGGTCCCAGTTGACGAGCCGCTTGCCGCGGTAGATCAGCCCCTGCTCGTACAGCCGCACGAAGGTCTCGACGACGACGCGCGAGAGCTTCTCGTCCATCGTGAAGTAGGTGCGGCTCCAGTCGACCGAGTCGCCGAGCCGCCGCATCTGCGACAGGATCGCCCCGCCGGAGGTCTCCTTCCAGTCCCACACCTGCTCGACGAACTTCTCGCGCCCGATCGTCCTGCGGTCGATGCCCAGGGCCTCGAGCTGGCGCTCGACCACGATCTGGGTGGCGATGCCGGCGTGATCGGTGCCCGGCAGCCACAGCGTGTTGAAGCCGCGCATCCGGTGGTAGCGCGTGAGCGCGTCCATCACTGTGTGGTTGAACGCGTGGCCCATGTGCAGGATGCCGGTGACGTTCGGCGGCGGCAGCTGGATGCTGAAGGCGGGCTTGGCCGGGTCGAGCCCGGCGGCGAAGTAGCCGCGCGATTCCCAGATGGCGGCCCAGCGCGATTCGATCGCGGCCGGCTCAAAGCTCTTGGCGAGTTCGGTCAAGGTGGGGCAGACGAGGAAGGTGGGCGTGGCGGCGCCGGCGGCTCGCGCCGGGCGCGTCTGGTGGCTTTGGATTCTAGGGGAAACCTCACTACGCTCGCGTGCCTCGATCGGGTCAGATGCGCCTCATGACGTGGCTTCGCTCCCTTCTTTGTGCCGTGCTGGCCGGCACGATGCTGCCCGCGCTGGCTTTGACTGTGGCCGGCATCACGGTCCCGCCCCCGCCGCCGCCGCAGGCGGTGACGGATACCCACTGGGGGGTGAGCGTCGAGGACCCTTACCGCTTCCTTGAAGACACCGCCGATCCCCGGGTGCAGCAGTGGATGCGCGGCCAGGCCGAGGCCACGGCCGCGATCCTGGAGCGCCTGCCCGGCCGCGCGGCGCTGCTGGCACGCATCGAGCAGATCGATGCCGCCGCGGGCGGCGCGGTCACGCGCGTCAGCCGCACCGCGTCGGACCGCTGGTTCTTCCTGCGCCGGTTGCCGCAGGACAACCAGTTCAAGCTGGTCTGGCGCGACGGCGCCAACGGCGCCGACACCGTGCTCGTCGACCCCGAGGCGCTGTCGCGCGCGGCCGGAAAGTCGCTGGCGATCATGGACTACGCGCCGTCGCCGGACGGCAGGCGCGTCGCCTATTCGCTGCAGGTCGGCGGCAGCGAGATCGGCACGCTGCACGTGGTCGATGTGGACAGCGGCCGCGATGTCGTGCCGCCGATCGACCGCATCCGCTACGCGTCGCCGAGCTGGCTCGACGACGGCAGCGGCCTGTTCTACTCGCGGCTGCGCGAGGGCTACGACAAGCTGCCGCCGACGGAGCGCTTCGCCGACCGCACGCGGCACGTGCTGCTGCTCGCCGACGGCGCCGATCGACGCGTCTTCAGCCCGACACTGAACGCCGACCTGGGCCTGCCCGGCTATGCCAACGGCCACGTGGTGCAGGTGCCGGGCCGGCCGCTGGCGCTGGCGATCGTCAGCCTGGGCGTGGAGCGCTTCCAGCTCGTCTACCTCGCCGATCTCGCCGAGGCGGTGCAGGGCAAGGCGCGCTGGCGCAAGGTCGTCGATCTCGCCGCTGCGGTCAGCGACGTGGCGATCGTCGGCGACTGGCTGTACCTGAAGACGGCCGCCGGCGCGCCGCGGTTCAAGGTCATCCGCGTGCCGCTTTCGGCGCCGGACCTGGCGCAGGCGCAGACGGTGCTCGCGGCAGGGCAGGAAGTGGTCGTCGACATCGCCGGCGCCCGCGATGCGCTGTATGTCACGCGTCGGCGCGGCGCCGTGCTGGAGCTGCTGCGCGTGCGCGGCGGCGAGAAGCTCGAGGTCGAGGCGGTGCCGCTGCCCTTCGAGGGCAGCGTGGCGATCAGCCACGCCGATGCGAAGCTCGACGGTGCCGTGCTGTCCCTCGGCGGCTGGACCCGGGTGGCCAAGCCGTACCTGCTGGCGGCAAGCGGCGCGCCGCAGCGGCTGCAGCTCGCGCCCGATGGCGCGTTCGATGCGCCGGAGGACATCGAGGCGCGCGAGGTTCAGGTGCGCAGCCACGACGGCGTGCTGGTGCCGCTGTCGATCCTGTCGCGCAAGGGCCTGAAGCGCGACGGCCGCAACCCGACCATCGTCTACGGCTACGGCGCCTACGGCCAGACCGAGGACCCCTTCTTCGGCCCGCGCCTGTACGCCTGGCTGGAGCGCGGTGGTGTTTTCGCGGTGGCGCACGTGCGCGGCGGCGGCGTCTATGGCGAAGACTGGCGGTTGGCGGGCCACAAGGCGACCAAGCCCAACACCTGGAAGGACGCGATCGCCGCCGCCGAGTGGCTGATCGCCGAGGGCTACACCGCGCGCGAGCGGATCGGCGTCTACGGCGGCAGCGCCGGCGGCATCCTCGTCGGCCGCGCGATCACCGAGCGACCGGAGCTGTTCGCCGCCGCGGTCTCGTCGGTCGGCGTGCACGACACGATCCGTTCCGAGACCCGGGCCAACGGTGTGGCCAACATCCCCGAGTACGGCACGGTGAAGAAGGAAGACGAGTTCCACGCCCTGCTCGCGATGAGCAGCTATGCGCAGGTGCGCAGCGGCGTCGACTATCCGGCGGTGCTGCTGACGCACGGCGTCAACGACATCCGCGTCGACGTGTGGCAGTCGACCAAGTTCGCCGCGCGACTGGCCGCGGCGCGCACGGGCTCACGGCCGGTGCTGCTGCGGCTCGACTATGACGCTGGCCACGGCGCCGGCGGCACGCGCCGCCAGCTGCAGCAGCGCCAGGCCGACATTTGGGCCTTTTTCCTCTGGCAGTTCGGCGTGCCGGAGTTTCAGCCGCCGCCCGGTGGCTGAGCTACCGCTTGGCGCGGTGGAGCTCCTCGCGCAGCGCCTGCGCGACCAGGTCGCGGATCGTCTGCTCGAGGCTCGCCCGCGCCTGCTCGGCGATGCGGCGGCTCGCCTGCTCGATCTCCGCCTGCGCGACTTCGCGCACCGCGGCGTCGATCGTTTCCGGCAGGCGGGCTGACAGGCGCGCGACCACCGCGTCGCGCAACGCGTCCAGGCGCGCGGCTTCGTCCACCGCCGCCGAGGGCTCGTCGGTGACTGGATCCGCCGGCTCCTGCGGCGCTGGCGCCTTCGCGACGCCCGGCAATTCGGCGGCCTCCATGGTGGCCAATCCGCTGGCGGCCGCGGCTTGTGCTGCGCCTGGCGCGAGAGGCTCGCGGCGAGCTGTCGCAGCCCCTTCGGTGACCTCGGTTTCGACGGCGGCGGCTTCCTGCTCGGCCATGGCTGGAACGGCGTTCTCGGTGCGCGCTTCGCCCGATGATCGATCGGGCGACGGTGGCACAGCGGGCGCCAACGCCTGCAGAAGCGTGGCGCGGTCGCGCGCGGTCGGCGCCAGGATGCGCTCGGTCAGCAGCGGGATCGACGCGTCGTCGATCGCCGCCGCTCCGACTGGCAAGTCGCGCGGGTCGCTGCTCATTCGGCGCTGCGGTCGTACGCCTGCGGCTGCAGGCCCGCCTCGCGATAGACGCGAAAGCGCTCGCGGGCGCGGCGGCGGTCGTCGTCCTCGCGCGAGACGATCTCGATCAGCCGCTCGTAGCGGCCGGCGAGCGACGGCAGCTCCACCGGCACCTCGTCGTCGAGGTTGACGAGCACGGGAGCGCTCGGCGCGTCGTGCAGCGAAAGCGCCAGCAGCACCGGCGTGCGCTCGGCCAGCGGCGAGCCAACGTAGACGTGCGGCAGGAAGTCGAGCGCCGAGAACGTCCACAGCGCGGTGTCGAGCCGTGCCAGCCGGTCGGCATCCCTGGAGTAGAGGAGCACGCGACAATTGGCGGCACGGGCGCGGCGAACCACGCGGCAGGCGTACTGCAGCCGATGCTCGACGTTGAAGTGGAAGTCGACGCGCATCGCCGCATCATAGCCAGCGCGGCGACGGTGGCTGGCGGGCGCAGACGTCGCCAGCGGCCTGCGGTAAGGCGTCTTTGCTGAGCCGACGCGTTTCGGCGACCCAGGTCGAACGACGGCTCGCGCGCGGGACGTCAACCGCCGGGGCGGAAGCGAGAGCGTCAGCCCGGTGGCCGAACCGTTCCTCGATGAGCCGCCGCACGCGCGCGTCGCGGCCGAGCCACAAAGCGTCGAAGGCGGCGGCCGAAGCGGAACCGGTCCACCGCGGGCGCGCGCAGCGCCGGCGATCCGGCGCCGGCTCCATGCGGCACGTTCTGCCGCCGGCCTGCCCGTCCGCGAACGCGGCCGCTCGCAGAGCAGGGCAGCGGGCCTTCTCGCGGCGCCGTCAGCCGGCGCGCTGCATCAGGAACTGCGCCAACAGCGGCACCGGGCGGCCGGTGGCGCCCTTCTTCTCGCCGCCTTTCCAGGCCGTGCCGGCGATGTCGAGGTGCGCCCACGGGTACGCCTTGGCGAAGCGGTGCAGGAAGCAGGCGCCGATGACCGCGCCCGCCTTGCCCGGCAGGCCGATGTTGGCCATGTCGGCGAAGTTGGACTTCAGTTGCTCCTGGTAGTCCTCCTGCACCGGCAGCCGCCACGCCCAGTCGACAGCGTTCTTCGCCGCCGCCAGCAGCTCGTCGGCGAGCGCATCGTCGGGGCTGAACAGGCCGCTGTTGACGTCGCCGAGCGCCACCACGCAGGCCCCGGTCAGGGTGGCGATGTCGACCACCGCCGCCGGCTTGAAGCGCTCGGCGTAGGTCAGGGCGTCGCACAGGATCAGCCGGCCCTCGGCGTCGGTGTTCAGCACCTCGATGGTCTGCCCCGACATCGAGGTGACGATGTCGCCGGGCTTGCTGGCGGAGCCGGACGGCAGGTTTTCGCACGCCGGCACGATGCCGACCAGGTTCAACGGCAGCTTCATCTCGGCGGCGGCGCGCAGGGCGCCGAAGACCGACGCCGCGCCGCACATGTCGAACTTCATCTCGTCCATCGCCGCCGAAGGCTTGATCGAGATGCCGCCGGAGTCGAAGGTGATGCCCTTGCCCACCAGCACGATCGGCGCCGCGCCCTTGGCCTTGGCGCCCTCATACTTCATCACGATCAGCTTCGGCGGCTCGGCCGAGCCCTTGGCCACCGACAGGAACGAACCCATCTTCAGCGCCTCGAGCTTGCGGCGCTCGAGCACCTCGACCGCCAGCTTGTGGCTGCGGCCGAGCTTCTTCGCTTCCTCGGCGAGGAAACTCGGCGTGCACACGTTCGGCGGCAGGTTGCCGAGACGCTTGGCCAGCTCGACGCCGTTGGCGATCGCGTTGCCCTGCGCGAGGCCCTGGTCGGCGGCCGCATCGCGGCCGGTCAGCAGCAGCACCACGCGCTCGACCGCCGACGGCGCATCGTCCTTGCTGCTCTTCAGTTCGTCGGCGCGGAACACGGCTTCGCGCGCGGCCAGCACAAGCTGGCGTGCCACCCACTGGCTGTCACGGCCGGCGGGCGCCCAGTCGGTGGCGGCAAGCGCCAGTTCCTTCACCGCCGTGCCGGCCCCCTTGACCGCCACGGCCACCGCTTCGAGGAACGCCTTGTCGCCGTATTCCTGCCGCTTGCCCAGCCCGACGAGCAGCACGCGCGGCACGGTCACGCCCGGAAGCTGCCGCAGCATCGCGCACGAACCTTTCTTGCCCGTGGCGTCACCGCTCTTGACCGCCGCGCGCAGCGCGCCCTTGGCGGCGGCGTCGAGCGATCGCGCCTGCGCGGTCAACTCGCCGTCCGCGTAGATGCCGACGGCGATGCAGTCGGCCTTGACCGCCTCCGGGGCGGCGACACGGGTGATGAAGTCCATGGGGTTCCGTCTCTTTCTTCCTTGGCTTCGGCGCGCGATCGGCGCCGTCGTTCGGCTGCCTTACGCTCGAGCGGCGAGCCGCGGCAGGCGCGCGAGTATAGCGATGCCCCCTCGCGTATTGGCCGCGTCAGCCGCCGCCCGGCCGAATACACTGCCCGGCCATGGTCTTCTCGCGCTCCGTCGTCGCCGAACTGTCGAGCACCGCCGGCGCGGTGTTCACCGTGCTGTTCTCGATCCTTTTCTCGGTGTCGCTGGTGCGCATCCTGGGGCAGGCGGCGGTCGGCACCGTCGACAGCGCGGCGGTGTTCGCGATCGTCACCCTGACAGCGCTGACCACGCTGCCGACGCTGCTGGCGCTGACGCTGTTCATCGCCGTGCTGATGACCGTCTCGCGCAGCTACCGCGACTCCGAGATGGTGGTGTGGTTCGCCTCCGGGCAGAGCCTGCTCGCCTGGATCCGGCCGGTGCTGCGCTTCACGGCGCCGATGCTGCTGATGATCATCGCGCTGTCGCTGCTGATCACGCCGTGGGCGCACCAGCAGATTGCCGAGAGCAAGCAGCGTTTCGCGCAACGCGACGACGTCAGCCGCGTGGCGGCGGGCCGCTTCATCGAGTCGGCTGGTGTGCAGCGGGTGTTCTTCGTCGAGTCGGTCGATCTGCAGGGCGCCTCGGTGCGCAACCTGTTCGTGAGCCACCGCAGCCAGGGCCGCGAGGGCGTGATCGTCGCCGGCGAGGGCGTGATCGAGGTCGCTCCGAAGGGCGATCGCTATCTCGTACTGCTCAACGGCCGCCGCTACGAGGGCGTGCCGGGCCAGCCGCAGTACCGGATGCTGGAGTTCGACCGCTACGCGATCCGGCTCGACACCCCGCCCGACGCGCCGCTGGCGGAAATGAACGCGCTGGCGCGGCCGACCCGGCAGCTGCTGCGGGAGCCGACGCCGGTGAACCGCGCCGAACTCTTCTGGCGCATCGGCATGCCGACGGCGGCGGTGGTGCTGGCGCTGCTGGCCATTCCGCTGGGCTACGTCAACCCGCGCGTCGGCCGCTCGGCCAACCTGATCATCGCCGTGCTGCTGTTCGCGCTGTATCACAACGGCATGTCGATCACCAAGGCCTGGGTGGCGCAGGAGCGGCTGTCCTTTGGGGTCGCCGTCTGGGCCATCCACGCGCTGGCGCTCGCCCTCGTGGCCCTGCTGCTGCTGCGGCGCGTTTACCTGCAGCGCTGGCTGCCGCGAGGGTGGCCGGCGCGGCGCGAGGCGGCGCCATGAGGTGCGGCGCGGCGCGCCGGCGGAGGGTGCGGCAATGAAGACGCTGCGCCGCTACCTGATGCGCGAGCTGCTGCGGGCCGCCGCCCTGGCGCTGTTCGCGCTGGTGGCGCTGTTCGCCTTCTTCGACCTGCTGTCGCAGGTCGATGACCTGCGCCCCGGTGGCTACGGGCTGCCGCAGGCGGTCGCCTATGTCCTGCTGTCGCTGCCGTCGCGCGCCTACGAGGTGATGCCGATCGCGGCGCTGCTCGGCGCCGTCTTCGCGCTATCGCAGTTGGCGGCCAACTCCGAGTTCACGATCATGCGCGTCTCCGGCATGGGCACGCGCGCGCTCGTGTTCGCGGTCGTGCGCGTCGGCCTGGTCCTGGTGCTGGCCACCTACGCCTTTGGCGAACTGGTGGCGCCGCTGGCGGAGCGGCGCGCGCAGGAGGTCCGCGCCGAGTCGCGCGGCCAGGGCGTGATCAGCAGCCGCCTGCGCTCCGGCGTGTGGGTGCGCGACACCGTGCGCGGCGAGGATGGCGCGGTGGACCGCTGGCGCTTCATCAACGTCGGCGTGGTGCGGCAGGACGGCACGTCGGAGCACTGGAAGATCTTCGAGTTCGACCGCGACTTTCGCCTGCGCTCGATCGGCACCGCGGCGGCCGGGCGCTTCGAGCCGGCCGACGGCGCGCCGAGCTGGCGGCTCACGGACGTGGTCGAAACCCGGCTGCCGGTGGTGCCGGCGGCGCAGACGGCGCCGGCCGACCTGCGCACGGAGATCGTCCGCAGCGCCGAGCGACAGTGGGCCTCAGCGCTGACCCCGGACATCCTCGGCGTGATGCTGGTGCAGCCGGAGCGGATGGCGGCGGTCGAACTGGTGCGCTACATCGCGCACCTGGCGGAAAACCGCCAGGACACCGAGCCGTACGAGGTCGCGCTGTGGAACAAGGTGTTCTACCCGCTGGCGATCCTGGTGATGCTGCTGCTGGCGCTGCCGTTTGCCTACCTGCAGGTGCGCCAGGGCGGCATGAGCCTGAAGATCTTCGCCGGCGTGATGCTCGGCGTCCTGTTTTACATGCTCAACAAGCTGTTCGCGCACCTCGGCGTGCTGCACACCTGGCCGCCGCTGGCGATCGCTGCGCTGCCGAGCCTGCTGGTGTTGGCCGCGGCGCTCGGCGCGCTGTACTGGATCGAGCGGCGCTGAGTCACCGGCGGCGAAGTCGAGTGCGGTGACGCGCCGGGTTCTGGCCTCGACGGGGCCGCGCCGGCCGCAGCAAGCCGCGCCTCAAGCCCCGCGCCTTGGTCTTGCCGTCTCCCTCGGCGCCGCTTTGGCTGCTGCCCGCCGCGCGGCGGGGTGAGCAACCCGTCGCGCGGGCGCGGCCGCCGCGGCTTGCGGGCAAGGCACTGAAGTTCACCGGCTGCCGAGATGGTGCCGCCGGGCGCGCGGCGGCGCCCGCCGCGGGACGCGCGCATTTCGTGGCGGGGCTGGCGACCGAACTTCCCGCGCGTGGCGCCCTCACGAACTCTTGGCCTGCTCGGGGCCGTGGTGCTTGGACCCAAACGGATAGGCGCCGCCGCCCTTGCCGCTCGGCGGGATGCGCAGCGACAGCACCATCGTCACCGCCAGCACGGTGGCGGTGAACGCCAGCGACCACGCGACCGGGATCTTGTAGACGTCGACCAGCAGCATCTTGGTGCCGATGGCCACCAGCACGATCGCCAGCCCGTAGGAGAGCAGGTGGAAGCGCTCGTGCATGCCGGCGAGCAGGAAGTACATCGCCCGCAGGCCGAGGATGGCGAACACGTTCGAGGTCAGCACGATGAACGGGTCGGTGGTGATGGCGAAGATCGCCGGGATCGAGTCGACCGCGAAGATCACGTCGACGATGCCGATCAGCACGATCACCACCAGCAGCGGTGTCGCCACCTTGACGCCGTCGATCCTGGTGAAGAACCGCTCGCCGTCATAGCCGGGCGCGATGCGGAAGCGGCGCCGCACCCACGTGAGCGCCGGGTTGCTTTCGAGGTCCGGCTCCTGCCCGGCGGCCCACCACATCTTCACGCCGGTGAAGACGAGGAAGGCGCCGAAGAGGTACAGGATCCAGTGGAACTGCGCGATCAGCCAGGCGCCGATCAGGATCAGCACCGCCCGCAGCACCAGCGCGCCGAGGATGCCGATCATCAGCACCCGCTTCTGGAATTCCGGCGGCACTGCGAAATAGGTGAACAGCATCAGGAACACGAAGATGTTGTCCACCGCCAGCGCCTTTTCCACCAGGTAGCCGGTGATGAACTCCAGCGCCTTGGTGTTGGCCTCGGCGCTGCCGGCCGGCCCGCCGAGGTACCACCACAGCCAGCCGACGAAGACGAACGAGACGGCGACCCAGATCAGCGACCAGATGGCCGCCTCGGTCATGCTCACGCGGTGCGCGCCCTGGCGGCTCAGGGCGGCGAAGTCGATGACGAGGGCGACGAGGACGAAGGCCGCAAACAGCGACCACATCAGCGGCGTGCCGATGCCGAGCATGGCGAACTCCGGTTCATCGGGCCCCGGCGCGGGCCTGTTGTGCTGTCGGGTCGCCTGCTGGTCTTGCCGACCGATGCCGGTGGCATCGGCCCGCGGCGCCGGGAGGCGAGGGCTCGCGCCGGGCCCTGGCAGCTCCGTACTGACGGCGTCGCAGTCGAACCGGCGCGCGGCGCCGGACGGCTACTCCCCATGAGAGGCGCGCGGATTACAACAGCGGCCTGCCGGGCCGAGCAGCCCGGGTAAACCCTGTGTGTCCGACCGGCGATACGATCGGCGGACGCCATCGATCCCCAAAGCCGCCCGAGGCGACCATGAACCGACCGCGCAAGAGGCCCGAGGAACTCCGCAGCCACCGCTGGTATAGCGCCAGGGACCTGCGCGCCTTTGGCCACCGCTCGCGCACCGCGCAGATGGGCTACACGCGCGCGGATTACGCCGGCAAGCCGGTGATCGCGATCATCAACACCTGGAGCGAGATCAACCCCTGCCACACCCACTTCCGGCAGCGGGCCGAGGAGGTCAAGCGCGGCGTCTGGCAGGCGGGCGGCTTCCCGGTGGAAATGCCGGCGATCTCGCTGTCGGAGCCGTTCCAGAAGCCCACGACCATGCTCTATCGCAACCTGCTGGCGATGGAGACCGAGGAGCTGCTGCGCAGCTACCCGGCCGACGGCTGCGTGCTGATGGGCGGCTGCGACAAGACCACGCCGGGGCTCATCATGGGCGCGCTGTCGATGAACCTGCCGGCCATTTTCATGCCGGCCGGGCCGATGCTGCGCGGCCACTGGCGGGGCGACACGCTGGGCAGCGGCTCGGACGTGTGGAAGTACTGGGCCGAGCTTCGCGCCGGCAACATCGGCGAGGACGACTGGGCCGAGATCGAGCAGGGCATCGCCCGCTCGCCAGGCCACTGCATGACGATGGGCACCGCCTCGACGATGACCTCGGCGGTCGAGGCGATGGGGCTGGCGCTGCCCGGCGCGGCGTCGATCCCGGCCGCCGACGCGCGGCACGCGCAGATGGCCAGCCTCACGGGCCGACGGGCGGTGGAGATGGTGTGGGAGGACCTGAAGCCGCGCGAGATCGTCACCGCGGCGGCGGTCGACAACGCGGTGACCACGGTGCTCGCGCTGGGCGGCTCGACCAATGCCATCGTGCACCTGATCGCGATCGCCCGCCGCGCCGGCGTGGCGCTCGACCTCGACCGCTTCGATGCGCTGGCGCGGCGCACGCCGGTGCTGGCCAATGTGCGGCCGTCGGGCAAGTACCTGATGGAGGACTTCTTCTATGCCGGCGGCCTGCGCGCGCTGCTGGCGCAGCTGGGTGACCTCATCGACGGCAGCGCGCTGACGGCCAACGGCCGCTCGCTTGGCGAGAACGTCGCTGGAACGCCGGTGTTCGGCGACGACGTGATCCGCAGTCGCGCCAACCCGCTGGTGGCGCACGACGGGCTGGCGGTGCTGCGCGGCAACCTCGCGCCCGACGGCGCCGTGATCAAGCCGCCGGCGATGGAGCCGCGGCTGCTGCGGCACGCGGGCCCGGCGGTGGTGTTCGCCAACTACAACGACATGGCGGCGCGGATCGACGATCCGGATCTCGCGGTGACCGCCGACAGCGTGATCGTGCTGCAGAACGCCGGCCCGCAGGGCGCCCCCGGCATGCCCGAGTGGGGCCAGCTGCCGATCCCGAAGAAACTGCTCGCCGCCGGCGTGCGCGACATGGTGCGGATCTCGGACGCGCGGATGAGCGGCACCAGTTATGGCGCCTGCGTGCTGCACGTGGCGCCGGAGTCGCACGTCGGCGGGCCGCTGGCGCTGGTACGCGACGGTGACCTGATCGAACTCGACGTGCCGGGGCGGCGGCTCGAACTACAGGTCGACGCGGCGGAACTGGTGCGCCGCCGCGCCGCCTGGACGCCGCCGCCACCGCACTACGGGCGCGGCTTCGGCGCGCTGTACCTGAGGCACATCCGCCAGGCCAACGAGGGCTGCGACTTCGACTTCCTCGAGGACGGGCCGCCGACGCCGGAACCGGAGATCCACTGAATGGGCGCGGGCCAAGCGCGGCGCAACCGCTTGCGGCAGCGTGCGCCTTGCCGGGGGATCGGGGGCGTGAGCGCGCCGCGATCGCGCCGCGGCTGGCGGCTGCGCCTCGCGTTCCCGTCGATGTCCGCAGCGGCATGGGCCGGCAGCGGACGGGCTTTGGCAGCCGCTTGCCTGTCAACGCCAACGGCTACCGTGCCCGTGGCGTGCAACCTGGCACGTGGGGGTCGTCCCGCCGTTGCTCGATCGGCGCAGGCGAGCGCCGAATGAAGCCCCGCCTGTTGCGGGTCGGCCCGCTGATGGCGAGCCTGGAGGCGCAGCTCGCGGCGCGCTTCGACGTCCACCCGCTGTGGCGCGAGGTCGACCGCGACGCATTCCTGGCCGCCCGCGGCGGCGCGTTCGGCGGCGTCGTCACCAGTGCGCGCTACGGCGCCGACCGCGCGCTGATTGAGGCGTTACCCGCGTTGCAGGTCATCGCCAGCATCGGCGTGGGTGTCGACGCGATCGATCTGGCCACGGCGCGCTCGCATGGGGTCGCGGTGTCGAACACCCCCGACGTGCTCACCGACTGCGTGGCCGATTTCGCCTTCGGCCTGCTGATCGACGTGGCGCGGCGGATCGCCGCCGCCGACCGCTTCGTGCGCCGCGGCGACTGGCAACGCGAGCCGTTCCCGCTCGCCACGCGGGTTTGGGGCAAGCGGCTCGGCATCGTGGGCCTTGGCCGCATCGGCCGCGCGATCGCCCGCCGCGCCGAGGGCTTCTCGATGGC
>CALGWX010000343.1 GCA_937936215.1 uncultured Burkholderiaceae bacterium
GACCGACAGCCGCGCGCCGCGGCCGCCGGCGCATGGCCCTCTGCTCGAAGCCCTCGGCCACGACCCGGCCGACCTCGACACGCTCGCCGCGCGCACCGGCCGCGATGCCGGCAGCCTCGCCGCCGAACTGCTCGAGCTGGAACTCGACGGCCAGGTCGAGCGCCTGCCGGGCAACCGTTACCAGCGGCTGCGCCCGTAGGCGGCGCGGTCACGCGCGCGGGCGCGTAACGACCGGATCGAGCAGGGATCGGCCCGCGAACTGGGCGCGGTCAAGCGCGCCGGCGCGTGGCGCCTGCCGACGCGTGCGGCGGGTAGCGGGGCGTGACGGCGCGACGGGCGCCGCCGGGCAACCGCGGCTGTGGGGTCGCCACTGTCCCGTCGCCAGTGGCCGGCCGCAGCCGCTGGGCGCACCGGTGCCGGCGCCGTCGTTTCCGGGCCCCAAGATGTGGTGGCAAAGGCGCCGCGCCGCCACGAAATCTGGGGTCCTGGCGAGGTCCGCCCCGTTTACACGCCGCCGCCGTTGCCGCTACAGTGGCAGCCGCCGATGTTCGACGTGCTCGTCTATCTGTTCGAGAACTGCGCCGCCTTCCAGGCGTGCCGGGACGCCGACACCGTCACCCGCCGGCTCGCCGAGGCCGGCTTCAATGACGACGAGATCTCGGACGCGATCGACTGGCTGCGCGACCTGGAGCAGGTCAGCAGCGACCACATCGCGCTGCGGCCGCCGGCGGCGGACGCCTTCCGCGTCTACGCCGGTTTTGAGACCGCCCAGCTGACGGCGCCGGGCATCGCCTTCCTCGCCTTCCTCGAGCGCGAGGGGCAGCTCACCCCGACCCAGCGCGAGATCGTCATCGAGCGGGCGCTGGCCGTGCGAGAAGCGCCGGTGGCGCTGGCCAAGCTGAAGGTGATCGTGCTGATGGTGCTGTGGAGCCAGCAGGCGGACATCGACGCGCTGATGGTCGAAGAGCTGCTAGACGACGGCACCGAGCGCAACCTGAACTGAGCGCCGCCGCCGCGGCGGGCGACTTCCGCACCGATCGACGGCCGGTGCTGCGGCTCGGCCTGCCGCTGCCACCCGGCGACGGTGATCGAACCGCGGCAGCCGGGCCGTTACGCGGTGTTGCTATCCTGAAAAGACGATCTGGCCGCCGTGGGCGGCCTTTGCATCTGGAACCCCGCCGATGAGCAAAGCGCTGATCATTGCCGAAAAGCCCTCGGTCGCGGCCGACATCGCGCGCGCGCTCGGCGGCTTCACGCGGCACCAGGACTACTACGAGAGCGACACCTACGTGCTGAGTTCGGCCGTCGGCCACCTGCTGCAGCTGTCGAACCCGGTCGAGGTCACGCGCGGCAAGTGGAGCTTCGCGCACCTGCCGATGATCCCGCCGCGCTTCGAGGTGGCGCCGATCGACAAGCGCGGCGAGGAGCGGCTCAAGCTGCTGGCGAAGCTGATCAAGCGCAAGGACGTCACCGAGCTGATCAACGCCTGCGACGCCGGCCGCGAGGGCGAGCTCATCTTCCGCTACATCGTCCAGTACACCCACGCCAAGCAGCCGATCAAGCGGCTGTGGCTGCAGTCGATGACGCCGGCGGCGATCCGCGAGGCGTTTGCCCAGCTGCGGCCGGACAAGGAGATGAAGCGGCTCGAGGACGCCGCCCGCTGCCGCGCCGAGGCCGACTGGCTGGGCGGCATCAACGGCACGCGGGCGATGACCGCCTTCAACAGCAAGGACGGCGGCTTCTTCAAGACCACCGTCGGCCGGGTGCAGACGCCTACCCTGGCGATCGTCGTCGAGCGCGAGGAGAAGATCCTCGCCTTTGTGCCGCGCGACTACTGGGAGGTGCGCGCCAGTTTCGGCTGCAAGGCGGGCGAGTACGAGGGCCGCTGGTTCGACCCGAACTTCAAGAAGCCGGAGGACGACGAGCACGCCCGCGCCGAGCGGATCTGGGACCGCGCGCAGGCGGAGGCGATCGTCGCGGCCTGCCGCGGCAAGACCGGCACGGTCAGCGAGGAGGCCAAGCCGAGCACGCAGGCCGCCCCGTTGCTGTTCGACCTCACCTCGCTGCAGCGCGAGGCCAACGGCCGCTTCGGCTTCTCGGCCAAGACGACGCTTTCGATCGCGCAGGCGCTGTACGAGAAGCACAAGGTGCTGACGTATCCGCGCACGGACTCGCGGGCGCTGCCCGAGGACTACCTCGGGGTGGCGAAGAAGACGGTCGAGGCGCTCGGCGAGCAGAAGGCCTACGCCCCCTTCGCGGCGCAGATCGCCAAGGGCGGCTGGATCAAGCCCAACCGCCGCATCTTCGACAACAGCAAGGTCTCGGACCACTTCGCGATCATCCCGACGCTGGAGGCGCCCAAGCATCTGACCGAGGCCGAGCAGAAGATCTACGACCTGGTGGCCAAGCGCTTCCTGGCGATCTTCTTCCCGGCCGCCGAGTACCTGGTGACCACGCGCATCACCACCGTCGAGGAGCACCAGTTCAAGACCGAGGGCAAGGTGCTGGTCGAGCCGGGCTGGCTCGCCGTCTACGGCCGCGAGGCGGTGGAGGAGCAGGGCGCGCTGGTCAAGGTGGAGCCGGGCGAGCGCGTGCGCACGCAGGCCATCGAGGCGGTGGGCCTGCAGACGCGGCCGCCGCCGCGCTACACCGAGGCGACGCTGCTCACGGCGATGGAAGGCGCCGGCAAGCTGGTCGAGGACGACGAGCTGCGCGCGGCGATGGCCGGCAAGGGCCTCGGCACGCCGGCGACCCGGGCCGCGATCATCGAGGGCCTGATCGACGAGAACTACCTCGCCCGCGACGGCAAGGAGCTGCATCCCACCGCCAAGGCGTTCCAGCTGCTGCGGGCGCTGCGCGGCTTCGAGGTCGACTCGCTCGACCAGCCGGCGCTCACCGGCGAGTGGGAATACAAGCTGGCGCAGATGGAGCGCGGCCGGCTGTCGCGCGAGGCGTTCATGCGCGAGATCGAGGCGCTGACCCGCGACACCGTCGAGCGCATCCGCAAGGGCGCCGAGCGCGGCGAGGTGCCCGGCGACTACGTGACGCTGAAGACCCCCTGCCCGCGCTGCGGCGGCGTGGTCAAGGAAAACTACCGCCGCTTCGCCTGCACGGCGTGCGACTTCTCGATCGGCAAGCACCCCGGCGGCCGCTTCTTCGAGGTCGACGAGGTCGAGGCCTTGCTGCGCGACAAGCAGATCGGGCCGCTCGCCGGCTTCCGCAGCAAGATCGGGCGGCCGTTTTCGGCGGTTCTGAAGCTCGTGCCGCCGGAGTTCAAGCTGGAGTTCGACTTCGGCAACGCGCCGGCGGGCGACGGGGAGGAGGCCGAGGCCATCGATCTGTCCGGGCTCACGCCGCTCGGCAAATGCCGCAAGTGCGGCGGCGGCGTCTACGAGCAGCCAATGGCCTACGTGTGCGAGAACGCCGTCGGCGGCGAGCGCAGCTGCGACTTCCGCTTTAACCGCGTGATACTGCAGCAGACGATCGAGCCGGAGCAGATGAAGAAGCTGCTGGCCACCGGCCGCACCGACCTGCTGCGCAACTTCGTCTCCAACCGCACGCGGCGCAAGTTCGGCGCCTACCTGGTGTGGAAGGCGGACGAAGGGAAAGTGGCCTTCGAGTTCGAGCCGCGCGGCAAGGCGGCCAAAGCTGAGCCTGCCGCCGGGAAGACGGCGGCGGCGCGCGGTGCGGCGGCGCGGGCCACCCGGCTCGTGGCCGAGGAACCGGCACCGCCACCGCGCGCTACGGCGGCTCGGTCGGGCCGCCTCGCCGTCGAGGAGCCGGCAGCGCCCAAGCGCGCCGCCGCGGGCGCCGGCGCCAAGGCCGCCGGCCGCGCCGCGGCTGCCAAGCCGGCCGCGGCCAAGAAGAGCGGCGGCGGCGCCGCGAAGAAA
>CALGWX010000344.1 GCA_937936215.1 uncultured Burkholderiaceae bacterium
GGCGCGCACGATCGAGAGCGTGCGGCCGGGCTTGAGCACCGAGCCCACGGCGATCAGCCGCCCGCCTTTGGCCGGCGCCAGCATGTTGACCTTGAACTCGACGGTGAGCACGCCGGCATCCGGCGGCATCAGCGTGAAGGCGGCGTAACCGCCAGCGGAGTCGGCGATCATGCCGACCACGCCGCCGTGCACGTACTTGTGCTGCTGGGTGAGGTCGTCGCGTACCGGCAGTTCGATCGTGCAGCGGCCGGGCTCGACCCTGGTCATGCGGGCCCCGATCAGCGGCATCACCGCCTGGCGCGCGAACGAGGCGCGCACGCGCTGCTCGTCGTTGGGGTCGAGGACCTTGAATTGCATGGCGGCGGCGGGAGACAGCCGCAATCGTAGCCGCCCGCGGCGCAATGGCTGCCGCTTACGGCGCCGGGCGGCGGTCGCCGAGCAGGAAGGCGCCGCGCAGGATCCGATAGACGTTCCAGATCCAGGTCACGACCATGCCCAGCCCGCCGAGCATGGCGGCGCCAACGGTGGCGAACAGCGCCTCCCACGCCAGGCCGAAGCTGAATTCCTCGGCGCGGCCGCCGCTGCGGATGGCCGCGGCGACGATCTCGGACAGGATCGGCCAGGCGCCGGCCACGATGACCGCCAGCGACAGCCCGTACCACAGCGCCGTCCACCAAAAGGTGCGGATCAGCCAGCGGTGATGCGAGGCGACATAGCCAGCGTCGGCGGCGTCGCGGCGCACGTAGCTGACGATCAACCCCGCCAGCGGGCCGAGGAAGAAGCCGAACGCGCCCGTGGCCTGCAGCGCGTAGGCGACCCACCCCAGACTGTATTCGGTGCTCGACGGCTCGCGGTCGGCGACGGCTTCGGTGGACATGCGCGGGCTCCGTGGCAGGTCAGGCGGCGGGCCATGCCGGTTCAGTGATGGCGCGGGCTTCGTCGATACCCGTGGCGCCGGGGCAACGATTCGATCGTAGCCTGTGGTGCGCGCCGCCGCCCGCGCTCCATGGTCGCGGATCGGCAGTTCGTCGCAAGGTGGCGCCGCGCCCCGCTGGCAGGCTCGCGGTCGCCCACTCGCGGTCCGCCCTCGAAGGCGGTGGAGCGGCCGTTGCCACGTCGGGTTGAGCGGTTGTCGGCGGCAGTGCGCTTGCGGGGACGACTGTTCGCTCGGAAGGCCACGGCCGCCGGGCGACTCGCGCTGGCACCGCTCGGCTTCGGCCACACGTTGGCGGCTGGGCGCGATTGCTAACCTCGCCGCCCATGAATAACCGCCGCGACCCCCTGGCCGTGCTGCGCGAAGTCTTCGGCTTCGCCAGTTTCCGCGGCTTCCAGCGCGAGGCGATCGAGCACGTGGCCGCCGGCGGCGACGCGCTGGTGCTGATGCCCACTGGCGGCGGCAAGTCGCTGTGCTACCAGATCCCGGCGCTGCTGCGCGAGGGCATGGGCGTGGTGATCTCGCCGTTGATCGCGCTGATGGCCGACCAGGTGGCGGCGCTGCGCGAGTTCGGCGTGCGCGCGGCGTACCTGAACTCGACGCTGTCGGCACGCGAGGCGGCGGTGGTGGAATCCGCCATGCGGCGCGGCGAGCTCGACCTCGTCTACGTCGCGCCGGAGCGGTTGGCGACCGAGCGCTGCCAGCGGCTGCTCGACGAGTGCGCGATCGCGCTGTTCGCCATCGACGAGGCGCACTGCGTCTCGCAGTGGGGGCACGACTTCCGGCCCGAGTACGGCCAGCTGTCGATCCTGCGCGAGCGCTGGCCGGCGGTACCGCGCATCGCGCTGACCGCCACCGCCGACGAGCCGACGCGGCGCGAGATCGTGGAGAAGCTGCTGGTCGACGCGCGGCTTTTCGTCGCCAGCTTCGACCGGCCGAACATCCGCTACCGCATCGTCGAGAAGCGCGAGCCGCGCGAGCAGTTGCTGCGCTTCATCACCGCCGAGCACGGCGGCGAATCGGGGATCGTCTACTGCCTGGCACGGCAGACGGTCGAGGCGGTGGCGCAGTTCCTCGCCGCCCACGGCGTGGCCGCGATGCCTTACCACGCCGGCATGCCCGCCGCCGAGCGCGCCGAGAACCAGCGCCGCTTCCGCGTCGACGACGGCCAGGTGATCGTCGCCACCATCGCCTTCGGCATGGGCATCGACAAGCCGGACGTGCGCTTCGTCGCGCACCTGGACATGCCGAAGAGCATCGAGGGCTACTTCCAGGAGACCGGCCGCGCCGGCCGCGACGGGCTGCCCGCGGACGCGTGGATGACCTACGGCCTGGCCGACGTCGTGCAGCAGCGGCGGCTGATCGAGCAGTCCGAGGCCGACGAGGCGTACAAGCGGCTGTCGATGGCCAAGCTCGACGCCATGCTGGGGCTCGCGGAGGCGGCCGACTGCCGGCGCGTGCGGCTGCTCGCCTACTTTGGCGAGGAAAGCCGGCCCTGCGGCAACTGCGACAACTGCCTGTCGCCGCCGCAGGTGCGCGACGCCAGCGAGGACGCCAGGAAGCTGCTGTCGTGCATCTACCGCTGCCAACAGGCGAGCGGCTTCGGCTTCGCCGCCACGCACGTGATCGACGTGCTGCGCGGCAAGCTCACCGACAAGGTGAAGAAGTTCGGTCACGACAAGCTCTCCACCTTCGGCATCGGCGCCGATCTGTCGGAGGCCGAGTGGCGGCTGCTGTTGCGCCAGCTCGTCGCGCAACATCTGGTCGAGGTCGACCACGAGCGTTTCAATGTGTTGCGGCTGACCGAGGCGAGCCGGCCGGTGTTGCGCGGCGAACGCACGATCGAAGTGCGCCGGCACACGGCCGCGGCAGGGCGCAGGGCGAAGAAGGCGAAGGCGGCCGCCGGCACGCCGCTCGGCTCCGCGGACGAGGCGTTGTTCGAACGGCTGCGCGAGTGGCGCGCTCAGGTGGCAAAGG
>CALGWX010000345.1 GCA_937936215.1 uncultured Burkholderiaceae bacterium
GAGTTTCTCGTGATGGCCGCGGTGCTGATCTGGCGGCCGTGGGGGCTGCTTGGCAAGCCGCAGGGCGCCGTGCGCGCGGTGGCCGCGCCGGAGGCGCCGATCCGGCCGTTGCCGCGCGCCGGGACGATCGCGGCGATCGCCGTCGTGCTGCTGCTCGCGGTGCTGCCGATCGCCGCGCGTGACACGCCGTACATGACGGTGCTCGCGATCGACATCCTGATCGCGGTGCTGTTCGCCGCCAGTTTGCACTTCATCATGGGCCCCGGCGGCATGCACTCGTTCGGCCATGCCGCGTATTTCGGCCTGGGCGCGTACGGCGCGGCGCTGCTGGTCAAGGCGCTGGCGGTCCCGATGGAGGCGGCGATTTTGCTCGCGCCGCTGGCGGCGCTCGCAGGCGCGATCGTCTTCGGCTTCTTCGCGGTGCGGCTGTCGGGCGTGTATCTGGCGATGCTGACGCTGGCGTTCGCGCAGATCGTCTGGTCGATCGTCTTCCAGTGGGACGAGGTCACCGGCGGCAGCAACGGGCTGGTGGGCATCTGGCCGTCGGCGACGTTCGCCTCCAAGACCGCGTACTACTACCTGACGCTCGCGGTGGTGGTCGCCGGCCTGTTCGTGCTGCGACGGATGCTGCTGGCGCCGTTCGGCTACGCGATGCGCGCCGGCCGCGATTCGCCGCTGCGCGCCGAGGCGACCGGCATCGACGTCGTGCGCGTGCATTGGGTGGGCTTTGCGATCGCCGGTCTCGTGTGCGGGTTCGCCGGGGCGCTGTTCGCGTTCGCCAAGGGCACGATTTCACCGGAGACGATTTCGGTCGGCCGCTCGATCGACGGACTGGTGATGGTGCTGCTGGGCGGAGTGCAGTCGCTGACGGGACCGATCGTCGGTGCGGCGGCTTTCACCTGGCTCGCCGACACGATCATCCGCGCCACCGACTACTGGCGCGCGCTGCTCGGCTTCGTGATCCTGGCGCTCGTGCTCGCATTCCCGCAGGGGCTTGCCGGCGGCATCGCTGCGCTGGCGGCGCGCGTGCGCGCAAGGAGCGCCGCGTGACCGCGCTGCTGGAAGTCGACCGCCTGCGCAAAGCCTTCGGCGGCGTGGTGGCGGTCGACGACGTGAGCTTCGAGCTCGATCGCGGCGAGCTGCTGGCGCTGATCGGCCCCAACGGCGCCGGCAAGTCCACCTGCTTCAACCTGATCAACGGACAACTGCCGCCGGATGCCGGTGTGGTGCGGCTCGACGGCCGGCCGATCACGGGCCGGCGGCCGCGCGAGATCTGGCGGCAGGGTGTGGGGCGGACGTTCCAGGTCGCGGCCACCTACGCGTCGATGACGGTCGCGGAGAACGTGCAGATGGCGCTTCTCGCGCGCGAGCGGCGGCTGTTCGACTTCTGGTCGCGCGCGGCGCGCGCTTGTCGCGACGAGGCGCTCGAGCTGCTGGCGGCGGTCGGTTTGCGCGAGCGGGCCGACGAGCCGGCGAGCACGCTCGCATACGGCGACGTCAAGACGCTGGAGCTGGCGATCGCGCTCGCCAACCGGCCGCAACTGCTGCTGATGGACGAGCCGACCGCCGGCATGGCGCCGCGCGAGCGCGCCGCGCTGATGAGTCTGACGAAGAAACTGGTGCGCAGCCGCAACCTGGGGGTGCTCTTCACCGAGCACAGCATGGACGTGGTGTTCGCGCACGCGGATCGGATCATCGTGCTGGCGCGCGGGCAGTTGATCGCCGCAGGTCCGCCCGAGGCGATTCGCGACGATGCGCGCGTGCGCGAAGTCTATTTCGGCAGCGGCAAGCTGCTTTCGTCCGCGCTGAGCGCGTGAAGGCGATGCGCGGCGACGAGACCGGCCTGAGGCCGCTGCTGAAGGTCACGCGCCTGAACGCGTGGTACGGGCGCGCGCACATCCTGTTCGACGTCGACCTCCAGGTGCGCCGCGGCGAAGTGGTCGCGCTGATGGGTCGCAACGGCGCCGGCAAGAGCACGACGTTGAAGGCCATCATGGGGCTGGTGGCGTCGAAGAGCGGCGCGATCGAGTTCGACGGCCGCGCGATCGATCGGCTCGAACCGTTCGAGATCGCCCGCGCAGGCATCGGCTTCGCGCCGGAGGATCGGCGCATCTTCACCGAGCTGACGGTACGCGAGAACCTGGAGGTCGGCCGCAGGCCGCCGCGTCCCGATGCGCCGGCTTGGACGGTGGAGAAGCTGTTCACGCTGTTTCCCAATCTGCGCGAGATGCCGGATCGGCTCGGCGGCCGCATGAGCGGCGGCGAGCAGCAGATGCTGACCGTCGCGCGCACGCTGATGGGCAACCCGCGCCTGGTGCTGCTCGACGAGCCGTCCGAAGGGGTCGCGCCGCTGATCGTCGAGCGCATGGCGGCGGTGATCGTCGAGCTGAAGGCGCAGGGCTTGAGCGTGCTGCTTTCCGAGCAGAACCTGCCGTTCGCGGCGGCCGTGTGCGACCGCGTTTACGTACTGGAAAAAGGGCAGGTGCGCTTCGACGGAACGATGGAAGCGCTCGCCGCCGACGAAGCGGTTCGGCGCCAGTACTTGACGGTGTGAACGCGGAGGGAACATGGCAGCGCCAACGACGACGGAAACCTCGGGCAAGGTCGTGATCCGCAACGTGGGCCTGATGTTGAGCGGCGACATCGACCGCCCGATCCTCGACGCCGACACGGTCGTGGTGAACGACGGCGTGATCGTCGCGGTCGGCAAGGAACGCGACTGCGATACCGGCAATGCCCGGCGCGTGATCGACGCCCGCGGAACGGCGCTGGCGCCCGGGCTGATCGACTCGCATTGCCATCCGGTGTTCGGCGACTGGACGCCGCGGCAGAACCAGCTCGGCTGGATCGATTCGTGCCTGCACGGCGGCGTCACGACGATGATCTCCGCCGGCGAAGTGCATCTGCCCGGCCGCCCGAAAGACGTGGTCGGCCTGAAGGCGCTGGCGATCACCGCGCAGCGCGCGTTCGAAGGTCAGCGCGCGGCCGGCGTGGGCGGCGGCGTGAAGGTGCTGGCCGGCGCGCCGGTGATCGAAAAGGGCATGCGC
This sequence comes from uncultured Burkholderiaceae bacterium, assembly GCA_937936215.1. Classification (GTDB taxonomy): domain Bacteria; phylum Pseudomonadota; class Gammaproteobacteria; order Burkholderiales; family Burkholderiaceae_F; genus JADJWR01. The sequence goes on from CALGWX010000345.1 coordinate 3,048, forward strand.
GAGGAAGACTTCGCCGAACTCGCGGCCGCGGGCGTGAAGCTGCTGGGCGAAGTTGGGCTCGGTTCGGTCAAAGCGGGCGACGAGGCGCGCGCGATGGTCGCGTGGGCGCGCAAGTACGGCATCCAGAGCACGATCCACACCGGCGGGCCGTCGATTCCCGGCTCGGGACTGATCGACGCCGACGTGGTGCTCGAAGCCGACGCCGACGTGATCGGTCATATCAACGGCGGCCATACCGCGTTGCCGTACCCGCAGGTGTGCCGGCTGTGCGAGCAAAGCGGCCGCGCGATCGAGATCGTGCACAACGGCAACGAGCGCATCGGCATTTTGACCGCGCGCCACGCGATGGAATTGAAGTGCCCGCACCGCGTGATCCTCGGCACCGATGCGCCCGCGGGCTCCGGCGTGCAGCCGCTCGGTATCCTGCGGCTGATCGCGTTGGTCTCTTCGCTGGCCGATATCCCCGCGGAAATCGCGTTCTGCTTCGCCACCGGCAACACCGCGCGGCAGCGCGGACTGCGCCAGGGCCTGATCGAAGTCGGGCGGCCGGCCGACTTCGTGTTCATGGACAAGGCTCAGCACTCGGCCGGCGAGGACCTGCTCGACAGCGTTCGGCTGGGCGACATCCCGGGCGTGGGCATGGTGATGATCGACGGCATCGTCCGCTGCCAGCGGAGCCGCAACACGCCGCCGGCGACCGAAGTGCCGGCGATCGTCGCATGAGCGAAGGCAAGCGCGGCGCGCGCAAGCGCGATCCCGAGGCCACGCGCGCGCGCATCCTGAAGGCCGCCACGCAGGAGTTCGCGCGCTACGGGGTGGCCGGCGCGCGCGGCGACCGCATCGCGCGCGCGGCGCGCTCCAGCGAACGCATGGTGTATTACTACTTCGGCAGCAAGGAAGGACTGTTTCGCGCCGTGCTCGAAGCCGCCTACATCTCGCTGCAGCAGGCCGAGCGCTCGGTGCATCTGGACGATCTGCCGCCGGCGCAGGCGCTCGACGAGTTCTGCCGGTTCGTCTGGCGCTACTACCTCGATCACCCCGAGTTCATCGGCCTGGTGAACACCGAGAACCAGCACCGCGCCGCGCACCTGAAGAAGTCTCCGCAACTCGGCGAACTGGTGTCGCCGATCATCCGCTTGCTGCGCGGGTTGCTCGCGCGCGGCGCGGCGGCGGGGGTCTTTCGCCGCGACATCGATCCGGTCGAGTTGTACATCGCGATCGCCGCGCTCGGTTACTTCTATCTGTCGAACAGCGCGACGCTGTCGGCGGT
>CALGWX010000346.1 GCA_937936215.1 uncultured Burkholderiaceae bacterium
ACCGCCGCCTGCATGCGGCGCCAGTGGGAGCCTTCCCAGTAGGTCCGGCCGCAGCCGGTGCAAACCATGAATCGCTGGTTCGCCGCGCGCACGTTGGGCGGCAGGCGCGCGGCGACCGCGGCGGGATCGGCCGGCGCCAGCATCGCGTTGCACCGCAGGCAGCGCGTGAACGGCCGCAGGCTGCGCCCGAGGTCGAGCCGCGCCACGACCTCGCGCCACTGCTCGTGCGGCCGCTCGCTGCGCACGAAAACGCCGTGCGTGATGCCGCGCCGCTTCAGCAGCGCGCGGTCGCGCGTGAGCACGACGCGGCCCTCTCGCGCGGCGCGGCGCTCGATTTGCGCATCGTGCAGGCGCGGATCGAATGCCGTGTCGATCCCGACCAGCCGCAGCAACCGCGCCAGCCCGCCGAGGTGCGCATCGGCGAGAAAGCGCACGGCGCGCAGCGGCTCCGGCCGCAGCCGCAGCAGCGGCGTCACGTCGAGCGCCTCGAACTTCGGATACACGGCCACCCGGTCGCCGTCGCGCAGCACGCGGTCAAAGCCGACCGACTCGCCGTTGACGAGGATCAGCTCCACCTCCGTGTGCGGCACGCCAAGCGCCTCGATGATGTGCTTGGCGGTGGCGCCAGGCGGCAACGGCACATCGAAGTCGACCTTGCGCCGTGCCGGCGGCAGGAAGTCATTGAGTTCCTCGTAGAAGCGGAAGGTCGCCGCTGCCATCGCATTCGGGTCACGCGAGCGAAATCAGTGCCAAGGGTAGGCCCGATCGTCGGTGGCGGTGCGCCCGTTCAGGCAAACGGTGGCGATGGGCGGTTGCCGCAAGGGCGCGCCTCGCCACCGCACCGCGAGCTCGCGTCGCCTGGCATCGCGCCGTCGGCGACGGCGCCCCGCCGCTTCCCGTCAGCGCGGGATCGGCGGCTCGCTCTGCCCGCGCCATGGACCGTCGTCGCCATCGTCGCCAGGCTCCTCCTCCCACGAGTAGCGCTTGCGCGGCGGAATGTCGAGCTTGCGCAGCGCGAGCGCCATCGCCGCGCCGATGACGGCGGCCGCCAGGTGCGTCTCCCACGAGGCGCGCGGGTCGATCGGCAGCACGCCCCAGGCCAACGAGCCGTAGAGCATCGCCACCAGCAGCGAGGCGGCCACCGCGCGCCGGTCGCGGCGCAACACGCCGGCGAGGAACACGTAGCTGACGAGGCCGTAGACGAGCCCACTGGCGCCGAGGTGCACCGAGTCGCGCGCGAACAGCCACACCAGCGCGCCGCTGCCGAGATACACCGCCGGCAGCACCCGCAGCGTCGAGTGCGGATAAAGGAACAGCATCACGATGCCCACCGCGGCCAGCGGCACCGAGTTGGCGACGAGATGCGCGAAGTCGGCGTGCACCAGCGGCGCGGTGACAATGCCGACCAGGCCGAGCCACTCGCGCGGCCGCAGGCCGAACGGCCGCGGGTCGAGGTCCATGCCCCAGTTCATCAGGTGCACGATCCACAGCAGCGCGACGAAGCCCAGCGCCAGCCGCACCGCCAGTGCCAGCAGCGCGCGCGACTGCGGCGAGTGCGTGTAGCGGGGGTCGGGGACGTCGAGCTGCATCGGGCGGGAAACGGAGCGGCGCCGCTGGGCGCGGCCAGCCCAACGGCCGGGCGCGGGCGATCAGAACGCCCGCAAGGGCAGAATACGCGCCGGCTTTCAACGTGGGGACCGGCGCATGGAAATGCAAGCGCAGCGATCGCAGCGCCTGCTGCAGCTGTATCGAACGATGGCGCGCATCCGCGCCTTCGAGGACGCGGCCGAGGCCGCCAGCCAGGGCGGCGTGCAGGTCTGGGGCATGCAGGCTTCGGCCACGCCAGCCAAGGTGCGCGGGCCGCTGCACCTTTCCACCGGACAGGAGGCGGTGGCGGCCGGCGTGTGCAGCCACCTGCGCCGCGACGACCTGCTGACATCCACCCATCGCGGCCACGGCCACACGCTGGCCAAGGGCGCCGACATGACGCGGATGATGTGCGAATTGTTCGGCCGCGCCAGCGGCTGCAACAAGGGCAAGGGCGGCTCGATGCACATCGCCGACTTCGGCGTCGGCATGCTCGGCGCCAATGGCGTGGTGGCCGCCGGCATCCCGATCGCCACGGGCGCCGCGCAGGCGCTGAAGCTGCAGGGCCGCGACGCCATCGTCGCCTGCTTTTTCGGCGACGGCGCGATCAACCGCGGGCCGTTCCTCGAAGGGCTGAACTGGGCGCAGGTCTACGCGCTGCCGGTGCTGTTCGTCTGCGAGGACAACCGGATCGCCGCCACCACGCCGACGCGCTCGCTGACGGCCGGCGACGGCGCCGCGGCCCGCGCCCGCGCGCTCGGCATCGAGTCGCGCGAGGTCGACGGCAACGACGTCGAGGCGGTCGACCGCGCCGCCGGCGAACTGGTCGCACGCGTGCGCGGCGGGCAACCGGCGCTGCTGCACGCGATCACCTACCGCATCAAGGGCCACGTCTCGGTCGATCCCGGCGCCTACCGCGACGCCGCCGAGGTCGAGCGCGCTCGCCAGGACGACCCGCTTGCCCGCGCGCGCGCGCGGCTCGGAGCCCTCGGCGAAGCCGCCGCCGTCGAGCGCATCGACGCCGAGGCGCGGGTGGAGATCGCGCACGCACTCGCCGCTGCCGAGGCCGCGCCGTGGCCCGCGCCGGAGGCCGCCTTCGAGGACGTCATCACCACCGGCGCCGGACAATGGCGTTGACGCGGATGACCTACGCGCTCGCCGCCGGCGAGGCGCTGGCCCGCGCGATGCGCGCCGATGCCAGCGTCGTGGCGGTGGGCGAGGACCTCGGCCGCGGCGGCGTGTTCGGCCAGTACCGCACGCGCACCGCCGACGGCACCTTGCGGCCGCTGCAGCAGGAGTTCGGCCCCGCGCGCGTGATCGACACGCCGATCTCGGAGGCCAACATCATGGGTGCCGCCGTGGGCATGGCGCTGGCGGGGCTGCGGCCGGTGGTCGAGCTGCGCGTGGTCGATTTCGCCCTGTGCGGCATGGACGAACTGGTCAACCAGGCGGCCAAGAACCGCTACATGTTCGGCGGCCAGGGCCGCGTACCGCTGGTGGCGCGGATGCCGATCGGCCTGTGGACGGCCTCCGCGGCGCAGCACTCGCAGAGCCTGGAGGCGTGGTTCGCGCACGTGCCGGGGCTGGTCGTCGTCTGCCCGGCGACGCCGCAAGACAACCACGGCCTGCTCACCGCGGCGCTGGCCTGCGGCGACCCGGTCGCCTATCTGGAGCACAAGGAGCTGTGGGGGCTCGAAGGCGACGTCGACACCTCACTTGACGTGCCGCTGGGCAAGGCGCACATCGCGCGCGCGGGCCGCGACCTGACGCTGGTGACCTGGTCGCGCACGGTGCACGAGTCGCTCGCCGCCGCGCGCACGCTCGTCGATGAAGGCATCGACGTGGAGATCATCGACCTGCGCACGCTGTGGCCGTGGGACCGCGACACCGTGCTCGCCTCCTGCGCGAAGACGAACCGGTTGCTGGTCGCGCACGAGGCGGTGCAGGTCGCGGGCTTTGGCGCCGAGATCGCCGCCAGCGTGGCCGAGGCGATCGGCTGCCGGGTCAGGCGGCTCGGCGCGCCGCGCATCCCGGTTGGCTATGCGCCGACGCTGGAAGCGGTGGCGCGGATCGACGCGGCGAAGATCGCCCAGGCCGTTCGCAGCTGGCTGCGGCTCTGACCCGCGCCGCAGGGCCGGCATCTGCCGTTCTGGCGCCGTCATCGCGTCGGCGCGCCGAAGGCCGTGCGGACGGCCAATAGAATGCGCGCCGCCGTTTTCACCCATGCGAAAGTCATGTCCCGCGCGCCCCACGAGGATCAGCAAGAAGCGCCCGACGCGCGCAACACGCCGCGGGTGACGATTCGTATCGAGGAGGCGATCGCCGCCGCGGCGATGGCGCTGATCTGCCTGATCACCTTCGCCAACGTGGTGGTGCGCTACCTCACCAACGCCTCGTTCGCCTTCACCGAGGAAATCTCGGTCTTTCTGCTGGTGGTGCTGACGTTGATCGGCGCCGCGGCGGCGTTCGCGCGCGACCGCAACATCCGCGTCGACTTCTTCGTGCAGCGGCTGCCGCGGCCGGCG
>CALGWX010000347.1 GCA_937936215.1 uncultured Burkholderiaceae bacterium
CGACGCCCGCGGCCACCAGTCAAAATTCAGTTTACTGCCGCCCTCTCGATGCCCGCCTCGGGTACTTCGCAGGGGTATTTGACCGCGATCAGCGCTCGCGCATCTATCAAGGTGAGCACGGCGGCGACCCCAGCCTGGCGCCGGCGGACGATGAAAAAGGGCCGGCTGCCCGGCCCTTGCGATGCAACGGACGCGCGCCGCCCCTGGTCAGCCGAGGGGGACGATCTCCACGGCCTGCGGCCCCTTCTGGCCCTGTTGCACCTGGTATTCCACGCGCTGGTTTTCCTTTAGCGTGCGGAAGCCCTTGGCCTTGATGCCGCTGTAGTGGGCGAACAGGTCGGCGCCGCCATCATCGGGCTTGATGAAGCCAAAGCCCTTCGTTTCGTTGAACCATTTCACAGTGCCTGTCGGCATGAGGTACTCGCTCGAGGTGGAAACGCGGGAAGCGCCCGCGGCGCGCAGGGCGATAGGTGCGGACTCGCTGGGGAATGACTGCGACAGGAACTGCGGAAAAACGATGCAGGTAGGGCAGCTGGAACCAAACTGGGCGACGCAAACATCGACTGCGGCATCGAAACTAACCCAAGACGCCCGCGAAAGCTACCCCGGGAAGCTGGCGCGCCCGTTTGACCGCGCGCCGACCGCCAGCGGTTTGGGCCGCCGGTGCACGCCGACGCTTCAAGGGCGCAGCCAACTGGCGCAGAGAGCATGGTAGCGGCCGCCTTTGGGCTCCGGCGCTTCAAGAACGGCTCGGCGGCGCGGCGGCCGACGGCGCATGCCACGCCTGCAGCAGTTCGGCTTCGCGCGCCGTCTCCAGTCCTACGCCGGACACCAGAGGCGTTGCCTCAGCGGCGGCCAGGGTGTCGATGCAGGTCTCGGCCAGCGGCCGCAACCGCAGCCCCGCCGACAGCGCCCGCGCGAGGCTGACCTCGTTCAGGCCGCGGCCTTCCTCGCCAGCGTAAAGCGGCAGCTCCGCCCACGGCCTCACCCCGTGGCGGGCGAGGAAGCCGGCGTCCGGCCAGACGAACTGCGCTTTCGCCGCCAGCGCGCGCCGGCACTCGTCGAGGAACGCCGCAAAGGTGAGCGGCTCGGCTGGCCCGCTGGTATTGAAGGCGCCGCCGGCGCCGCGCTCGACGAGATCGACGATCCACGCCGCCAAGTCGCGCGCGTCGATGAACTGCACCGGGTACTCCCGCGACGGCGGCGCCAGCACCTGGCCGCCGCGCGCCACCCGCCGCACCCAGTAGGTGAAGCGGCCAGTGGGGTCGTGCGGCCCGACGATCAGCCCCGGCCTGATCAGCAGCGCCCGTGCGCCGAAGCAAGCGTTCACCTCGTCCTCACAAGCCGCCTTCAGCGCGCCATAGTGCGCCGCGATGTCCTCGCCGTCGGCCGCGGGCAGCCGCGCCCGCAGCGCGTTTTCGTCCAGGGCGGGCGACGCGGCATCGGCGTAAACGCTGATGCTGGAGACGAAGACGTAGCGGCCGACCGCATCGGCCAGCCGCGCGGCCGAGTGGCGCACCAAGCGCGGCAGGTAGCCGCAGGTGTCGACGACCGCATCCCAGGCGCGGCCGCGCAGCGGCGCCAAATCGCCCTCGCGCTCTCCGCGAATCTCCTCCACGCCCGCGAACAGCCCCGGCGCCGTGCGGCCGCGGTTGAACAGCGTCAGCGCGTGCCCGCGCCGCAGCGCCGTTTCGACCAGGTGCCGGCCAAGGAACCGCGTCCCGCCGAGCACCAGCAGCTTCATGGGTCCACCCCACCGCCGAGCAGGGGCCGCGCGATTCGATAGAGCAGGCCGACGGTCAGTACCACCACCGCCATGCGGATGGCGTGGAAGGCCGACACGACCGGCGCGCCCAGTTGCAACACCTTGGCCGTGATCGCCATCTCGCCGATGCCGCCCGGCGTGGTGGCGACCACCCCCGTGGCGATGGGCAAGCCGGCCATGCCCGCCAGCCACCAGCCGAACAGGGCGGAAACCGCGAGATAGACGACCGTCACCACGGCCACCGAGGCCAGGTAGCGCGGCGCGGCGCGGAAGAACTCCGGCTCGAAGCGCGAGCCCAGCGCGATGCCGATCAGCAACTGGCCGGCGTTGGACACCGGGGTTGGCAGCGCCGAGAACGTGATCCCCTGCGTGGTCAGCGCCGCCGTGACCAGCAGCGGCCCCAGCATCCACTGGTTGGGCACGCCGAGCCGGGCCAGCACCACCGCGCCGGCCGCCGCCAAGGCGGCGAGCAGCAGCAGCCCGGTCGGCACGAACTGCGCCGCCACCGGCGAGTAGTGGTCGACGCCGCGCACGCCCAGCCACTGCAGCGCGAAGGGCACGATCAGCGCCACCATCATGATCCGCAGGCTGTGCGCCGCCGCCACCCGGTCGACGCGGCCGCCGTGGCGGTCGGCCTGGGTCGCCATCTCGCTGGCGCCGCCGATGGGGGCGGCGAAGAAGCAGGTCGTCGCGCCCTCGCCGCTGAAGCGGCGCAGCAGCCACGCGCCGAGCAGGCCGAGCAGCATCACGAAGCCGATGTTGACGACGATCCAAGGCGCCAGCCGCAGGATCTCGCGCGTGACCTGCGGCGTGAAGTACAGGCCGAGGGCGATGCCGATGATCAGCTGGCCGCCGTCGCGCGCGTGCGGCAGCGCCGGGAGGCGGGCGCCGGCCATGTTGACCACCGCCAGCGTGAGCAGCGGGCCGGTGAACCACGGCAGCGGCAGGTGCAGCCAGATCGCCAGCACGGCGCCGGCGAGCGCAGCGACGAGGGTCAGGCCACTGCGCCAGGCCCGGTGTCGCGGCGTCATCGGCCCGTCCGGGCCGCCTTGCGCGGCCGCGCCGACGGCGCAGCGGCGAGGCGGTGTCGGCGGCGCCGCACGCCGGTCAATCCGACAGCGCCGCCATCGGCCGCGCCTGCCGCGCCAGGCCGACGAACTCGCGCAGCGCGCCGTCGAAGCGCTCGCGGTCGGCGAACGGCACGCCGCGATGGTTGGCGCCATCGATCTTGACCAGCCGCTTCAGCTCCGGCGGCACGCCCGTGGCCGCCGCCAGCAGGTCGTCGCTCATCGTGTGCGGGATCACGCCGTCGGCGGTGCCGTGGACCAGCAGCAGCGGCTCGTTGACCCGGCCGATACGGGCGCGCGAGTCGAACTCCTGCGTCACCGCCGTACCCAGGAACGGCACCCACCCCCAGCGCGAGGCGCGCACGAGGTCGGGGATGCTGGTGAAGGAGGACTCGACGATCACGCCGGCAAGGCCGTCGCGCTCCGCCGCCAAGGCGATCGCCAGCGCGCCGCCGAGGCTGTAGCCGTAGACGAAGCGGCGCCGCGGATCGGGTTGCCGCCGCAGCAGCTCCGCGAAAGCCGCGCGGGCGTCCTCCATCGCCGTCGCCTCCGACGGCAGCAGCGGCGTGGAACGCCCGAAGCCGCGATAGTCGATCGCCAACACGTTCAGGCCCAGCCCCGCCAGCCGCTCGATGCGGTGCTGGCTGCCATACAGGTTCCGCCGCGCCCCATGCAGGAACAGCACCGTCGGCGCCTGCGGCGACGCCTCGCGGTACCACGCGTGCACCACGTCCCCGTTGGGCAGCCGCAGGTCGAAGGCCTCGGTCGCCGGCGGCAGGGCCGCCTCAGCGTAACGCGCGTCGACCGCCGCGTCTTGGTGCTGGAAGATCGCCTTGCGCTGCCAGTTGTCGATCGTCGCGCAGCCGGCCACGCTCGCGGCCAGCAGCAGCGCGGCGAGGACGAGGCGTTGGCGCGGCGACATGCGCGGCTTTCGATGAAGGGCGGGGCGCGGCGGCGCGAGCCGAGGCTCAGTAGACGAGCTGGCCGAGGCAGACCTGCACGCTGCGCTCGACCTGCTTGAGGAAGTCGCGGCCGTGGTCGGCGAGCGGCGACACCACAATGCCGCCGTGCCGGCACAACTCCAGCGCCGCCTTGTTGTCGCGGGTGCGGATCTTCTCGGTGCCGAGCAGCGACACCGTGCGCCGCACCGACACGATCACGTCGCTGGCACAGTCGGCCGGCCGCTTGACGGTGGCGATCGCCACCAGCAGCTCGTGGTCGGCATCGGGCGCCTCGCGCGCCTTCATGATCGCCATCGAGCGCCGCGCCTCCTCCTGCACGGCGCTGTAAAGCAGGCCGCAGGCGATATCG
>CALGWX010000348.1 GCA_937936215.1 uncultured Burkholderiaceae bacterium
GCGGGTCTCGAACAGGAATTCGTCGACCGAGTGACGGCCTAGCAGCGGCGGCTCCAGCGTGTAGCTGAAGCCGCCGCGGCGGAAGTGATCCAGCACCGCTTGCACCAGCCGCAACTCGGCGCCGTCACGCCTTGGCGCGCCATCGGGTTCCAGCTGCGCCCGCAGGTCGGCGGCCAACTGCAGCGCGCGCGGGTTGAAGCCTGCGGGCAGCGTGAGCCAGTCGCGCAGCGAGGTCTCGGTCTCGTTCAGCCCGAAGGCGAACTGCGTGAACGACCGCGCCTCATAGCGGCTGCGGCTGGTGATCGGCCGCGCCGCGTGCAGCTGCCCCTCGGGCGACATGCGCGGCCGCAGGTCCGCGGCCTCGGGCACCGCGGCCGGCATCTCCAGCACGAACAGCCAGTCGCGGCTGCTCGGCTCCAGCGTCACCGTGTAGTCGATCGCCGAGTCTGGCTCGGCGTTGACCGTCAGCGGCGGCGGCGCGCCGGTGCGCTGCGCCAGCGGCGACCAGGTGCGGCCATCGAAACTGCCGAACACCGGGCCGCGCCAGTACAGCAGCTCGTTGCTGGGCGGCTGCTCGGCGAAGCGCACGCGGAAGGCGATCGCCTGCGACTGGATCAGGCGGCTGATGCCGCCGGGGGCCATCGAGTCCGACAGCCCGGTGCCGCGGGAGAAGGCGTCGCGCGGCAGGCCCCACAGCGGGCTATCCAGGCGCGGGAACAGCAGGAAAAGGACGGCGGCGAGCGGCACCGCCTTGACCGCCAGCGCGCCGACCAGCCGCACCTTGCGCCCGGCGGGCAGGTCATCGGCCTTCAGGCTGACGCTGACCAGCACGAAAAAAAGGGCCAGCACGGCGCCCAGCGTCAGCAACGCCACTGGCAAGGCCTGGCTGTACAGGAACTGCGTCAACAGGATGAAGAAGCCCAGGAACACGACGACGAACACGTCGCGCTTGGCGCGCAGCTCCAGCAGCTTCAGCGCCAGCAGCAACAGCAGAAAGGTGACACCGGCCTCGCGGCCGAGCAGGGTGCGGTACTGCAGCCAGACCGCCCCGGCGGCGAGCAGCAGCAGTGGCAGCGTTGCCACATGGCCCGGCAACGGCAGGTTCCTGAGCGTGATCCACGCGCGCCCGCACCAGAGCAGGGCAATGACGCCGCTGGCCCACAGCGGCACATGCTCGAAGTGCGGCAGCACGACGAAGGCCACCGCCAGCAGCAGCACCATGGTGTCGCGACGCTCGCGCGCCGCCGAGGACATCTGGGCGCGGGTCAGCCAGGCGGCGAACTCGCGCAGTCCCGCGAGCGCGCGCGGCGAGCCGTTGCCGTTGGGGCGGGCGGGTGCAGTGCCCATCTCTGGCCTCGGACAAAGCGCCAGCGCGGTCAGGCAGAGGTCGCGATGCTCGGGGCCGAGCCCGAAGTCGATCCGCTGCGTTGGCAGCGACAGCGCGTAGCGCACCTGCGCCGCCTCGGCCATCAGCACCCAGCGCGTCATCCGCGACAGCTTCTGCTCGCCGGAGAGGCCGGGATCGATGGCGCCCAGCTCGAGCACGACCTCGCTTTGCGCGTAGCGCTCGAAGAGCTTCACCGTCAGCTCGTCGGAGCGGGCGGCCAGCCGCCAGGCCACGCGCTTCAGCGGGTCGCCCGCCTGGTAGGGGCGCACGCCGGCGAACTCGTCGCCGGCCACCGCCAGCCCGGTTTCCTGCTCGGCGTCGCCGCTCGCCACCATCGGCAGCGGCGGTGCGTCCTGCTCCGGTACCGGGTAGACGATGGCGGTCAGCGGTGGCGTGTAGTAGGCCCACGCCTGCCACAGGCCGAGCGGGAAGCGCGTCTCGACGCGCAGCCGTGGGCAGGGCAGCTTGCCGCGCACCCGCGTCGCCACGGCAACGCGTACGTCCCGGCTGCCGGAGGCCGGGATGTCGGCGTTGGTGATCGGCTGCACGGGGAGGTCGGGCCCGATCGCCTCCAGGATCGGGTGCGACGGCTTCAGCGGCTCGAACTCGAGCGCGAAACGGGCCTCGGGCGTCGGGTTGTGCACGGTGATCTCGAAGGTGGCGAGATCGCCGGCGAAGACGTTCTCGGCGCGGTGCGCCGTTAGCGACAGGCGCGCCAGGTTGCGGTGCGTGTGGTACATGGCCACCAGCGCCATGCTGGTGACGAGAAACGTGAGCAGGAAGCCGAGCTGCAACGAATAGTTGAGCGAGCCGATCAGCATCATCAGCATCGCCGCCGCGAACAGCATGCCGGCGCGGGTGGGCAGGATGTAGACGCGGCGGCGGTCGAGCACGACCTCGCCGTGCTCCACGCCCCGGACGCCGCCGATCATCTCGACGGCGCGGACGACCAGCGGGTGGGTTATGACGCTCATCCGGCGTTGGCGGCGCGGCGGGCGCGCCGTCAGGGCAGCTTCACCGCCTGGATCAGCTGGCTGACGAGCTCGCGGCCGCGCAGCACGCGCCCTTCGCGCTGCGCCGCGTGCAGGCGGTGGCCGGCGACGGCGGGCAGCACGTTCTGCACGTCCTCGGGGATCACGTGCTCGCGGCCGTCGAGCCAGGCCCACGCTCGCGCCGCCGCCAGCAAAGCCAAGCCGGCGCGCGGCGACAGGCCTTCCGCATAGCGTCCCGAGCTGCGGGTGAAGGCGATCAGCGACAGCACGTAGTCGAGCAGGGTCTCGGAGACGAACACCTGCTTGACGGCGGCCTGCGCGGCCAGCAGGTCGGTCGGGCGCGCCACCGCCGGCAGGCTGCGCAGCATGTCGCGGCGGGCGCGGCCGGCGAGCAGCGCGCGCTCGGCCGCGCGGTCCGGATAGCCGAGGCTGATGCACATCAGGAAGCGGTCCAGCTGCGACTCCGGCAGCGGAAAGGTGCCGACCTGGTGCAGCGGGTTCTGCGTCGCGATGACGAAGAACGGCTGCGGCAGCGGCCGGGCCATGCCGTCGATCGAGACCTGGTTTTCCTCCATCGCCTCCAGCAGCGCGCTCTGTGTCTTCGGGCTGGCGCGGTTGATCTCGTCGGCGAGCAGCACCTCGGTGAAGATCGGCCCGGGGTGGAAGGCGAACTGGCCGCTGGCGCGGTCGTAGACGGAAACGCCGATCACGTCCGAGGGCAGCAGGTCGCTGGTGAACTGCAGGCGCCGGAACGGCAGGCCGAGCGACAGCGCGATCGCGTGCGCCAGCGTGGTCTTGCCCACCCCCGGCGCGTCCTCGATCAGCAGGTGGCCGCCGGCGAGCAGGCAGGTCAGGCTCTGCCGGATCTGCAGTTCCTTGCCGACGATGACGGCGCCGATCTGCTCGGCGCATCGACGGACCTTCTCCAGCATTAGACTTTCCGGCAGCTGGCCGATTTTCTTGGTGGGGGAGAGCGTCACTGGTGCATACCGGTTTCTTTACCCATGCGCAGTGCGCCGCGCACGAGATGGGTTCATGGCATCCCGAAAGCCCCGAGCGGCTGGCGGCCGTGCACGATCACCTGATCGCGGTGGGGCTGCTGCCGCACCTGCTGCCCTTCGACGCGCCGCAGGCGAGCCTGGAGACGATCGCCCGCGCCCACGACCGCGACTACATCGAGCGGCTGCGCGCGAGGGTACCAAAGCAGGGCTACGCGCCGGTCGATCCCGACACGTCGATGAATCCCGCCAGCTGGGACGCGGCGCTGCATGCCGCCGGCGCCGTGGTCGCCGCCACCGATGCGGTGGTCCGCGGTGAGATCAACAACGCCTTCTGCGCCGTACGCCCGCCCGGCCACCACGCCTGCCGCGCCGCGGCGATGGGCTTCTGCTTCTTCAACAACGTGGCCATCGGCGCCCTGCATGCGCTGCACGCGCACGGCCTGGCCCGCATCGCGGTGATCGACTTCGACGTGCACCACGGCAACGGCACCGAGGACATCCTGGCCGGCAATGGGCGGACGCTGATGGCGAGTTTTTTCCAGCACCCTTTCTACCCTTACTGCGGCACCGATTTCGCTGCCGTCAACATGGTCAATGTCCCGGTGCCCGCAGGCACCCGCGGCGACGTGGTGCGTGAACTGGTCCAGACGCAGTGGCTGCCGCGGCTGGAAGCGTTCGCGCCGCAGATGATTTTCATCTCGGCCGGCTTCGACGCCCATCGGGAGGATGACCTCGGCCAAATGGGTCTGGTCGAGGCCGACTATGCCTGGATCACGCGCCAGCTGATGGACGTGGCCGACCGGCACGCCCAGGGCCGCATCGTCAGCGTGCTCGAAGGCGGCTACAACCTCAGCGCCTTGGCGCGCAGTGTGGCCGCCCACGTGCGCACGCTGGCCGAGCTCTGAGCCATGCCCAGCAGCATCTTCGACCAGGACCTGCCGCGAACCGCGGCCAACCATGCGCCGTTGACGCCGCTGACGTTCCTGGAGCGCGCGGCGGCGGTGTTCCCGCAGCGCACCGCCGTCGTCCACGGTGCCCTGCGGCGCAGCTGGAGCGAGCTTTACGCGCGCTGCCGCCGGCTCGCCGGGGCGCTTTCGCGCCGCGGCCTGGGCCGCGGCGACACGGTCGCGGTGATGCTGCCCAACATCCCGGAGATGGTCGAGGCGCACTTCGGCATCCCGATGGCCGGCTGCGTGCTGAACGCCATCAACACCCGGCTCGATCCGGCGTCGATCGCCTTCATGCTCGAGCATGGCGAGGCCAGGGTCGTCATCGTCGACCGCGAGTTCGCGCCGGTCGCCGCGGCGGCGGTGGCGCAGCTCGGCCGCCCGATCGAGGTGATCGACGTCGACGACCCGGTCTACGCCGGGCCGGGCGAGCGGATCGGCGCCCTCGACTACGAAGGCTTCCTCGCCGAGGGCAGCCCCGAGTTCGCCTGGCAGCCGCCGGCCGACGAGTGGGACGCGATCGCGCTGAACTACACCTCCGGCACCACCGGTAATCCCAAGGGGGTCGTCTATCACCACCGCGGTGCCTACCTGAACGCGGTGTCGAACATCCTGGTGTGGGCGATGCCGCACCACCCCGTGTACCTGTGGACGCTGCCGATGTTCCACTGCAACGGCTGGTGCTTCCCGTGGACGGTGGCGGCGATGGCCGGCACCAACGTGTGCCTGCGCCGGGTCGAGGCCGCGGCGATCTTCGACGCCATCCGCGCCCACGGCGTGACCCACTACTGCGGCGCGCCGATCGTCCATTCGCTGCTCGTCAACGCGCCGGCGGAACTCAGGCAGGGCATTTCGCACCGCGTTCACGCCATGGTCGCCGGCGCCGCCCCGCCGGCGGCGATGATCGAGGGCATGGAGCGACTCGGCTTCGAACTGACGCACGTCTATGGCCTGACCGAGGTCTATGGCCCGGCGACCGTCTGCGCCAAGCAGGCGGAATGGGAGCAGCTCGACGTTGGCGAGCGGGCGGCGAAAAACGGCCGCCAGGGCGTGCGCTATCCGATGGAAGAGGCGGTCGCCGTCATCGACCCAGAGACGATGACGCCGGTGCCCGCCGATGGCGAAACGATCGGCGAGGTGATGTTCCGCGGCAACATCACGATGAAGGGCTACCTGAAGAACCCGGCCGCCACCCAGCAGGCCTTCGCCGGCGGCTGGTTCCACTCCGGCGACCTGGCGGTTGTGCACCCCGACGGCTACCTGCGCATCAAAGACCGGGCGAAGGACATCATCATCTCCGGCGGCGAGAACATCAGCTCGATCGAGGTCGAGGACGTGCTGTATCGCCACCCGGCGGTGATGGTCGCGGCCGTGGTCGCCGCCCCCGACGCCAAGTGGGGCGAGGTGCCCTGCGCCTTCATCGAGCTGCGCGAGGGCGCGAGCGTTTCGGCCGACGAGCTGCGCGCGCACTGCCGCGAGCACCTGGCCGGCTTCAAGGTGCCCAAGCAGTTCGTGTTCGGCCCGGTGCCGAAGACCAACACTGGCAAGATCCAGAAGTTCCTGCTTCGCCAGCAGGCCAAGTCCGCCAGCGCGATCGACGTCTGAGCGCCCACCGAGGAGAACGCGATGAACGCCCCGCAAAGCCCGACCCAGCTTGAACCGCTGCTGCTCGAGTCCCGCACGCCCGCCGGGGTGGTGACGCTGACGCTGAACCGGCCGGCGCAGTTCAACTGCCTGTCGGAGGAGATGCTCGCCGCGCTGCAGGCGGCGTTCGAGCGGCTGGCGAGCGACAAGGCGGCGCGGGTGATCGTGATCGCCGCCGCCGGCAAGGCGTTCTGCGCTGGCCACGATCTCAAGCAGATGAAGGCCAACCCGCGGCAGGCGTACTACGAAAAGCTGTTCGCGGACTGCGCGAGGCTGATGCTCACAATCCAGCGGGTGCCGCAGCCGGTGATCGCGCGCGTGCACGGCGTGGCCACGGCGGCCGGCTGCCAGCTGGTGGCGACCTGCGACCTCGCGGTGGCCGCCGAGGGCGCGAAGTTCGGCGTCAACGGCATCGACGTGGGGCTGTTCTGCTCCAGCCCCAGCGTGGCGTTGGCGCGCAACGTCGGGCGCAAGCAGGCCTTCGAGATGCTGGTCACCGGCGAGTTCATCGACGCGGCCACCGCCAAGCAGCGTGGCCTGGTCAACCGCGTCGTTCCGGCCGCCGAACTCGACGCCGAGATCGAGCGGCTGGCGCAGGCGATCATCGCCAAGCCGGCGGTGGCCATCGGCATGGGCAAGGGGCTGTTCTATCGCCAGCTCGAGATGGGGGTGGAGGCCGCCTACCAGCTCGCCGGCCACACGATGGCCTGCAACATGATCGACGAGGTGGCCCAGGAGGGCGTGGCCGCGTTCATGGAGAAGCGCAAGCCCAGCTGGGCGGGGTGAATCGCCGCGCCTAGAGTGAGACCGCGGCGCTGAAGGCGAGCAGGGCCAGCCAGAACGCGACGAATACCGGCCCCGTCCAGGCGGGCACCCGCGAGGGCTCTTTGGGCAGGTTGGGCGTGCGGCCCGACAGGGAAGCCAGCTCCATTTCCGTCGCGCGCCGCTGGATGACGAGCAGCGCCAACGACTTTGCGGCGCTCGAGATGCTGCCGTGCAGTGCCATGGCGCAGACGATGCCGAGAAGGCCCAGCCCGCCCAGCAATGCGTAGTTGGGCTCGACCACGCCCAGGCGGCTGACCACGAACACCATGAGGAAGGCGTGGATGAAGACGGCCTGCGAGGCGATCATCCAGTTCATGTGCTGGCCCAGCGCCACCTGCTCCGCGTTGGCGGCCAGGTGCAACCGGTCGAGCTCGCGCTCGGCGCTGGCGAGCCTTTGTTCCCTTTGCTCGTAGGCGGCCAGCAAAGACGCGGGCAGCGGCCGCTCGGCGTCGATGCGCAGAGTGAGACGACTTTCGGCCTCCGGCGATGACGAAACGACGCGTAGGTCGGGGTGGCTGGTGTGGCTCATCTTTTTTGGGACGCTTCGCAGTGAGTTCGACACGCGCCAGCTTGGTTGGCGCGTTGGCAGTGCGCAGTGTGGGCAGCCGATGAGCGCCGAGAAATCCGCCGATCGTCCTAGGGCGCGCAGCAAGACGGTGGTGGGCGAGCGCTCGCACCGCACGGCCCGATGCGCGAGGCGTCGGCGCGCATTCCTCTTACTCGCGGCTCGCGCCGCCAGCGGGCTGGCTGGCGCGCTGAGAGCGAGGTGACACCGAGGCCAAAGCACAGCAGTACCAAGGCCAGGGCGCCGCGATGCCAAGATTCGGGGCGCGGCGGCGGCGACGTCAGGGCGCGGCAGCGGCGAGCTCTTGGCGCGGCACAGCGGCGACGTCAGGGCGCGGCTGTCGTCAAATCCAGCCGCAGCGTCAGGCAGTACGCGGCGCCGCCGGAACGGTTGAATGCATCGAGCCGCATCACATGCGCGCGGTAGCCGCGCTCGCCGAGATGGGCGCGCAGCGCGGGAGAGGCGTGGCAAAGCACGACATCGCGCCCGAGGCAGACCGCATTGATGGCGAGGCGATGCGCGTCCTCGTCGCTTGCCTCGATGCGCAGCTGCGGCTCGACCCGCGCGCGGATCTGCGCCAGGGCCTCGCTCGAAAACGCGGGCGGGTAGTAGATCACCTCGCCCCCCGACAGCAGGCAGAAGCAGGTGTCGAGGTGATAGAAGCGCGGATCGACCAGGCGCAGCGGCACCGTCGTCATGCCGAAGCGATCGTGGATCACGGCCGCCATGCCCGCGCCGGTGCGCTGGCCGTGTCCGAGCCAGACCACGTGGCGGTGCGGGTCCCACTGCGCGTCGCCGGCGCCCTCGAAGAAGAGGTCTGGCGGCGGCGCGACGATCTCGTCGATCAGGCCGCGCGCGCGCAGCGCCTCGAAAAACGCGCGGTCGTGCGCTTGCTCGCCGCGGCGCTCGGCGCAGGCAAAGCGCGCCAGCAACGCCTTGCGGTCGAGCACCAGCGCGGCATTGGCGGTGAACACCAGATCGGGCAGGCCGCGCACCGGCGGCTGCACCTCGACCACCGCGCCGAGCCGCTCGTAGGTGGCCTTCAGCCGCCGCCAGGCCCGATGCGCGTCCGCTTCGAGCCGCCGCGCCGACTTGTGCCAGCGCTCCGGCTCCATCCACGGGTTGATGCGGTAGGCCACCTCGAAGAAATCGGGCGCGCTCATCATCAGCCGCGCCGTCGGCGGCTTCGCTGCGGCCTCGGTTTGAGGGCGCTCGTCCATGGCCGCCAGTGTGCCTGCGGCGGGCCGGCCGCGGCGCGCGCCCGACGGCGGCTCGAACTCGCGCAGGACCTCGGCGAAGACCTCGACGCC
>CALGWX010000349.1 GCA_937936215.1 uncultured Burkholderiaceae bacterium
CCCTCGCGGCGACCGACTCGCCGCAGACCTCGCGGTACAGCGCCAGCGTCTGCCGCACCATGTTGTCGATGGAAAACTCGCGCTCCACGCGGCGTCGGCCGGCCTCGCCCATCGCCGCGCACAGCGGCGCGTCGGCCAGCAGACGGTTGATCGCTGCCGCCAGCGCGGCCGCATCGTTCGGCTCCACCACCAGGCCGGTGACGCCGTCCTGGTTCACCCACTCGACGCCGGTGCCGACCCGGCAACTGACCACCGGCCGGCGGCAGTACATCGCCTCCACTTGCACGAGGCCGAACGCCTCGGCCTTGGCCACCGAGGGCAGCACGAACGCGTCCGCCGCCTCGTAGTAGGCGACCAGCTCGTCGTCGGGAATGCGGCCGACGAATCGCACCCGCGCCGACACGCCCTCGCGCTGGGCGATCGCCTTCAACGCCTCGGTCAGCGGTCCGCTGCCACCGAGCCACAGGACGGCGTCGACCTGCGCCATCGCCCGCAGCAGCACGTCGAAGCCCTTGTAGTAGACGTGGCGGCCGAGCGCGAACAGGGCCCGTCCGCCGGCGGCCCGCTTCTCGGCGAGCAGTTGCTGCAAACGGGCGCGGCTGGCGGCGGTGGGCTGAAACTCGCGCGCTTCGAAGCCATAGGGGATCACCACCCGCTGCTGGCCGCCATGCGGCGGCATCTGGGTGGAGCCAGAGAAGTGAAAGGGCGTGGCCCCCACGATCGCATCGGCGCGGCGGACGAACCCGGTCAGCAGCGGCTGGTACAGCGCCATCGCCCAGCGCTGGCGCACGATGTCGCTGTGCCACGAGATCACCCGCCGCACGCTCCCCGGCAGCAGCGAGGCGACGAGTTGCCCCAGCGGATCGGGGAAGTGCAAATGCACGAGGTCGAAGCGGTGCTCGCGGTGCAGCCGCAGCGCCAGCCACGGCAACGACGGCGACAGCGCCAGGCTCGACACCGACCCCCAGCAACCCGCGCGCACCGTGAGGTAGCCATGGTCGACATGGCGGTCGGTGCGCGGCGAGTCGTTCGACACGAGGTTGACGACCTCGACCTCGCCAGTGGCGGCGAGGCCGCGCAGCAGCGAACGGACGTGGCGCTCGATGCCGCCAACATCGTCGAACTTGCCGAGGTGAAGGGCCTTGAGCTTCACGCCAGCGCCTTGCGGTACACCGCGAGCGTTTCGCGCGCGCAGCGATCCCACGAGAACTGCGCCGCGCGCGCCAGCCCGGCCTCGCGCAGCCGCTGCCAGAGTGCGTCGTCCTCGGCGAGGCCGAGGATCGCCTCGCGCAGCGCGTCGATATCCTGCGGATCGACCTGCAGGCCCGCCTCGCCGACGACTTCCGGCAGCGACGAGACGTTCGACGCGATCACCGGCGTGCCGGCGGCCATCGCCTCCAGCGGCGGCAGGCCGAAGCCCTCGTAGATAGACGGATAGATCAGCATGCGGGCCGAAGCGTAGAGAACGGCCAGCGTCTCGTCATCCACGTAACCGACCGGACGTACCCGACCGTCGGCCGCCAGCGGCGCGATCAGGGCATCCAGTCGCGAGGTCAGCCAGCCCTTCATGCCCACGATCACCAGCGGGAAACGCTGCTGCAGCCCCGCCGGCAGCGCGGCGAAGGCGCGCAGTGCCAGTTCCAGGTTCTTGCGCGGCTCCAGCGTGCCGACGCAGAGCAGATAGCCGCGCCAGTTCAGGCCCTGCGCGCGCAGCGCCGGCTCGCAGGCCGCCGCTTGCAGCGGCCGGAAGACCGCCCGCGCCGCCAGCGGCACAGCGGTGATCCGCGCCGGCGGCACGTCGAAGGTCTCGATCAGTTCGCAGCGGACCGATTCCGCGTCGGTGATGACGTGCGCGCTGCGCGCGAGGCTTACCGGAAAGCGCTTCATCATCGCCCGCACCCGCTCTGCCGGGTGCGTTTGCGGGTAGCGCAGCCACGACAGGTCGTGCACGGTGGTCACCGTCGGCCCGTCGAAGGCGAAGGCGAGGAAGTTCGGCTCGTGATAAAGCCGCGGCCGCAGCCGTCGTGCGCCGGTGCTGAAGCGGCGCTGCTGCACAAAGCGCATCACGTCATATGCGGCGGGGACCAACCGCTTGAAGGCGTTCTTGCCGGCGACGATGCCGGCCATCGGCGCATCGCGCAGCACCCTGCTCCAGCCGGCGCCGTAGAAATAGGCGAGGTCGACCTCGCCGAGCGCGGTCAGCGCCCGCGCGAGGCTGTGCACATAGTGGCCGATGCCGGTCATCGGCGACAGCAGCATGGTCGCGTTGAACGCCACCGACAAGGGCGCGTCGCCGGTCACTTGACCACTTCCAGCTCGAAGAACACCGTCTGTACCGGGAAGACGAAAGCCAGGCGCTGCTCGTAGATCGCCTTGTGGCGGTTCTTCAGCGCCAGCCAGGCGCGGCGCAGGCCGCGGCGACGGGCGAGCTGGTCGCGGTCGTAAGTGCAGGAGCGCAGGCGGAAGCGCGCGTGGCTGTAGCCATAGTGGAAGAATGGCCGGCCCTCAATGAAGTAGTCGAAGGTGCGCGAGGTGAAAGCGCGCCGGTGCGTCGGGTCCGAGAAGTAGTTGACGCTGCTCATGAACGGGCCGCTCGCCTCGACGATCGCTCCCGGCCGGCCGATGCGCCAGATCTCCTCCACGCAGCCGACGAAGTGCTGCACGTGCTCGAGCACGTCGAAGGCGAGGATGCGGTCCCACGCGCTGTCCCCGAGCGGCCAGGGAAAGACGTCGAGGTCGTGCACGAGGTCGGCGTCGCTGTCGGCCAGCACGTCGACGCCAAAGGCGCCCGGCCGCTTTTTGCGGCCGCAACCCAGTTCGAGCACCTTTTCCGTCATCGTCACCTCGGCCGAAGCCACCGCAGCGCGCGGCCGATCAGCGCGCGCTCCTCACGCACCGCCAGCCCGAGTCCCAGCCACAGCGCCGCGAAGGCGAGCGTGCCCGCCGCCCCGGCGGCGAGCAGTTCCATCCAGCCCGCCGGCAGCGCGAGACGAACGAGCAGCGCGGCCGCCGCCGCGCCCGCCCCACACAGGCCAGCGACGGCGAGCGTCCGCCGCAGCCGGAAGCGCGACAGCGCCACCCGGGCCTGCGCCTCCCGATGCGCCCACAGTTCGAACACGGCGGCCTGCGACATTCCGATGACCGCCGCCACGGCGGCGCCGATGATTCCAAGGCGAGGCACGAGCATCCAGCAACCGACCACGGTGATCACGCCGCCGGCCAGCGCGAACATGGCACCGCGGTGTGTGTTTCCCTGGCCCGCGAGCGTACTGGACGGCGCCACCGAGAAGGCCGCGATCCAGTAGGCGAGCAGCAGCAGCCGCAGGCAGAGCGAGAGCGAATCCGGCGTGCCCGGGCCGAGCCAGACGCGGACGAAGTCCGCGGCCAGCACCCACCCCACCGCCAGCATCAGTGTGGAGGCGCCGAGCAGCATCCGGCTCGCCGCCAGGTAGGTGCGCGCCGAGCGGAAGGCGCGGCCGGCGCCCTCCAGCGCCGCCACGCGTGGAAAGAGCAACCCGGCCAGCGCGGCGATGAATTGGAGCGGCTTGTTGGCGATGTTGACCGCCGCGGCGTACATGCCCGCCGGCGCGGCGCCGAGCAGGGCCGAGACGATCGCCTTGTCGGCGTGGTAGGTCGCCAGCGACGCCGCCTGGCCGACGAACGCGCCGGCGGCGAAGTGCGCCCCGCCGCGCTCGAAGCCCGCCCAGCGGCCCAGCCGCGGCCAGCGCCCGAAGACGCGGCGGAAGGTCACCGCTGCGGCCACCAGCTGCGCTGCCGCCACCGCCGCCGCAAGCGCGACCACGTCGGTCGCCGCCAGCCCCGAACTCGCGCCGACCGCCGCCGCAGCCCAAACCACCACCAGGGCCCCGGAAGACAGCGTGACCACCAGGTCGAAGCGCTCCACCGCGCGGAATGCGTGCAGAAGGGCGAGATTGAGATAGGCAAGACCCAGCCAAACACCCGCCCAGCGCACGGCAGAGGCGGCGGCCTGCGGCGCCGCGAGGTCGCGGTTCCACTGCAGCGCCTGCGCGATCGGGTCGGCGAGCCAGACACTGAGCGCGACACCGATGACCGCCAGCCCGAGGAAGGCCGAGTTGACGGCAGCGGCACGGCGATGAAACAGCACCTCGTCGCTGCGGCATCGCGCCAGCTGCCGCACTGCCAGCGCACCGAGACCGAGATCCAGCGTGCCGCCCGCGGTCACCAGCGCCTGGCTCAGTGCAAAGACACCAAAGCCGCCAAACCCCAAGTGCGCGACCAGTACCGGTGTGGCCAGCAGCAGCGCCAAGATCGGCGGCAGCCAGCCGATGCCGAGGAAGACGAGCGATCTCACCGCCGGCGGGTTCGGTCCATCGCCGCATGCCGCCCGCCGATGCCGCAGCGGCGGCGGCGTGCCCTGATGGTCGCCGCGGTCAGAACACCGGCCCGCCGCTGGCGTGCCGGCGCAGGTCGGCCTGCACCATCATCCGGCACAGCTCCTCCAGCGACGTCTGCGCCTGCCAGTCCAGCTGCTCGCGCGCCTTGGAGGCATCGCCGATGAGCAGATCGACCTCCGCCGGCCGGTAAAACTTGGCGTTGATCCGCACCACCGTGCGGCCGCTGGCGGCATCCACCGCGGTCTCTTCCAGCCCCTGCCCGCGCCATTCGACGCCGATGCCGGCGGCCTTGAAGGCCATGGTGCAGAAGTCGCGCACCGTCTCGGTGCGGCCGGTGGC
>CALGWX010000350.1 GCA_937936215.1 uncultured Burkholderiaceae bacterium
GCCCAGCCAAAGGCGGCGCGGTCGCGCGTCGGGCAGGGTAACGCTAGTCATCGCAGCGCGATCGTGCTGAAGCGATGCGGTGGCTTCGCGGCGCATCGGGCTTCACTCCGCCGCAGATTCAGGCGCCCAGCGCCCACGCGCCGGCGGCGGTCGTCGCCAGTGGTGGCCGACGCCCGCGGCGTTCCCGCGCGGCCCCGCTCGCGGCGCGACGGCCTTGGGCGCGGGCCTGGCGCCCGCGAACTGGCTCACGGGGCGTCACCCACCGAAGGCGGCACGCAATTGGGCGCGGAACTGCTGCCAGCGGCTGGGCACGTTGGCCATTGACAGACCCGCGCGCGACCAGTCGACCATCGACTCCGGATACAGACGCACCTGCGGGCCGCCGAGCACTTCGGACAGCACGAACCACTGTGTCGCCGCCCAGTGCCCGGTGTTGCAGAACGACACGGTTGGTGCCTGCGCATCGACGCCCAGCCGTTGCGCCGTGGCGTGGATCGCCTCTGGCGGGGCGAGTTCCGCTGTGCCCGGGACGAACCACACCGTGTGCTCGACGTTCTTCGCGCCGACCAGCGTCCCCGGCGTCCGCGCGGCAGGGTGCCGCTCCTCGCCAAGGAAGTAGGTCACGGGCCGGGAGTCGAGCAGGCGCCACTCGGCGGACTTCATCGCCTCGGCCACCTGCTCGCGGGTGGCCAGCCAGCGCGGATCGAGTTTGACCTCGTAGCGGGAGGGCGGCGGCACGGTCGGCGCCTCGGCGATCGGCAGCCCGGCGCGGCGCCATGCCGCGATGCCCCCGTTGAGGACCGACACCTGGTGCACGCCGGCCGTCTTCAGCGTCCAGTACACGCGGGCGGCGGCACCGAACTCGGTCGCGTCGCGCCCTTGGTAAACGATGACGACAGGGGTGGTGGCGTCGATGCCGGCGCCCTGCAGCAGCGCGGTCAGGGTCGGCTCGTCAGGCAGCCGGCCGGGGTTGTCGGCCGGGCCGCGCCACTTGGGGTACGGCACCGAGACCGCGCCGGGAACGTAGCCGGTGGTGCCATCGCTGCGGATGTCCAGCACCCGGACGGTCTGATCGCGCAGCCGCGCCTGCAGGTCGCCCGGCGTCAGCAGCGGCGGCAACTCGGCGGCGCGGGCGAGGCCCAGCGTCAGCAAAAGGGCGAAAAGGGCGATCCAGCGCAGCATGGGGATTCCTGTCGGTCCGTGCCCGGCGATGATGCCCGCAGCCGGCGGGCTCGGTCACAACGGCGGGTCATGGCGCTATGCCCCTGCGGGCGCTGGTTGTGATCGAACGCCCGGGGGCTGCCCGGCCCCCGGCGTCGGGCCGCGGCCGCCCCGCGCGGATTGACACCCGTCACGGCCGCGGCGGGCGCGGCCGCTACAGTGATCGTGCCGCCGCCCACGGGAGCCCACGCGGTGCCGAAGACCAACGCCGATCTCGCCGCCGCCTTCGAGCAGACCGCCGACCTGCTCGAGCTGCAGCAGGCCAATCCGTTCCGCGTCCGCGCCTACCGCAACGCGGCGCGGGTCGTGGGCGAACTGAAGCTCGACCTCGTCTCGCTGGTGGAGCAGGGCAAGCCGCTGCCGAGGCTGCCCGGCATTGGCGCCGACCTGGCCGGCAAGATCGAGGAGTTCGCCCGCACCGGGCACCTCGCGCTGCTCGACCGCCTGCGCAAGCAGATCCCCTCCGGCGTCGCCGAGATGCTGCAACTGCCTGGGCTCGGCCCGAAGCGGGTGCGCGCGCTCTACGAGGAACTGCACGTCACCACGCTGCGCGAGCTAGCCCGCGCGGCGCGCGACGGCCGGGTGCGGGAACTGCCCGGCTTCGGCGCTAAGACCGAGCAGCGCATCCTAGAGGCCATCGAGGCGCACGCCGGCAAACCGCAGCGGCTGAAACTGGTGACCGCAGCCCAGTACGCGCGGGCGCTGCTCGGCTGGCTGCGCAAGGCGCCGGGCGTGGGCGAGGTGGCAGCCGCGGGCAGCCTGCGCCGTTCGCGCGAGACCGTCGGCGACCTCGATCTGCTGGCCGCCGCCGACGATGGCGCCACCGTGTGCCAGCACCTCCTCGCCTATCCCGACGTCGCCGAGGTGCGCGCCTCCGGCGACACCCGCGCCACGGTGGTGCTCGCCTCCGGGCTTCAGGTGGACCTACGGGTGGTGCCGCCGGGCAGCTTCGGCGCCGCGCTGATGTACTTTACCGGCTCGAAGGCGCACAACATCCGCCTGCGCACGCTGGCGATCGAGCGCGGCTTCAAGCTCAACGAGTACGGGCTGTTCGAGGGGCGCAAGCTCGTCGCCGGCGCCAGCGAGGCGCAGGTCTATCGGGCTTTGGGGCTGCCGTGGATCGCGCCCGAATTGCGCGAGGACCGCGGCGAGATCGAGGCGGCGCTGAAGGGCAAGCTGCCGGTGCTGATCGAGCGCGCCGATCTCGCCGGCGACCTGCACGCGCACACGAACTGGAGCGACGGCACCGCGAGCATCGAGGCGATGGCGCGGGCGGCGCAGGCGCATGGCCTGTCCTACCTCGCGATCAGCGATCACAGCCGGCGGCTGACGGTGGCGCACGGGCTCGATCCGCAGCGGCTGGCCAAGCAGTGCGCCGAGGTCGAGGCCGTCAACCGCAAGCTCGACGGCATCACCCTGCTCACCGGCATCGAGGTCGACGTGCTCGACGACGGCAGCCTCGACCTGCCGGATTCGGCGCTCGAGCCGCTCGACGTCGTCATCGCCGCCGTGCACTCGAAGTTCGATCTCAGCCGCGCGGCGCAGACGCGGCGCATCCTCGCGGCGCTGGAGCACCCCAAGGTCAAGATCCTCGCCCACCCGGTCGGGCGGCTGATCGACCGCCGCGACCCCTACGACGTCGACATGCTCGCGGTGATCCGCAAGTGCCGCGCCGCCGGCGTGGCGCTCGAGCTGAACGCGCATCCGGAGCGGCTCGACCTCACCGACACCGCGTGCCGGATGGCCAAGGACGAAGGCGCGCGCGTGGTCATCAACTCCGACGCCCATGCCGAGCACGAATTCGACAACCTGGACTTCGGCATCGGCCAGGCGCGCCGCGGCTGGCTGGAGAAGGCCGACGTGATCAACACCCGGCCGCTGCGCGAGGTGCGCGCCTGGCTGGCCGCCGCCAAGGAGACGACGCGATGAGAATCACCTCGACCGCCTTTGCCCACAACGCCGAGATTCCCGCCGCCTACACCTGCGAAGGGCGCGACATCGCGCCCCCGCTCTCCTTCCACGACGTGCCGGCCGGCGCAAAGTCGCTGGCACTGATCGTCGACGATCCCGACGCGCCGGACCCGGCAGCGCCGAAGATGACCTGGGTGCACTGGGTGGTCTACGACCTGCCGCCGGCAACGGCCGGCCTGCCCGAGGGCGGCGCGCTGCCCGCCGGCGCGCGCGACGGGCTGAACGACTGGAAGCGCATCGGCTACGGCGGGCCCTGCCCGCCGGTGGGGCGGCACCGGTATTTCTTCAAGCTGTACGCGCTGGACATCCCGCTGTCATTCGCGCACCCGCCGACCAAGGCGCACCTCGAGCAGGCGATGAAGGGGCACGTGCTGGCGCACGCGGAGCTGATCGGCACCTACGCGCGTCGCGGCGCGCGCCGGTAGCGAACCTGCGTCGTGGGGCGGCGAGGCGAGGCCGCTGCCGACGTTGCCGGCGCGCCTAGCCCGGATATTTCACGAGGGACGCGGGGATTGCGCGGATGCACGCGGGATGCGGATTGCGCGAGACGGCCGCAGCCAAGGCCCGCAGGCCTTGGCGAGGAGTTGAGCGCAAGCCCGCGCCCGCAGGCGCCGCGCAAACCCGCGTAGCCCCGACGCTCCAAAATGGCTACCCGCCTCGGACGCTGTAAGTTGCGGTCAGAGTTGCCGAAATCTCGCCTTGGGGGGCGACCTCGTGACATGTCCGGGCTAGCCCGCCGGCACCGGCCCGACCGCGGCGGCGCGAGGCCCCGATGACCGACATCCTGGTGCTGATCCTGCGCCGGCTGCGCACGCCGATCATCACGCTGATCAGCGTCTACGCGATCGCCATTTTTGGCCTGGTGCTGATGCCCGGCACCGACCCGCAGGGCAACCCGTGGCGGATGAGCGTCTTCGACGCCTTCTACATCATGAGCTACACCGCCACCACGATCGGCTTCGGCGAGGTGCCGTACCCGTTCTCCTACGCGCAGCGGCTGTGGATGACGGTCAGCATCTACCTGACCGTCATCGGCTGGGCCTACACGCTCGGCTCGGTGTTCGCGCTGGCGCGGCACCCGGCGTTCCGCATCGCGCTCGGGCGCCACCGCTTCGAAGCGCGGGTGCGGCGGATGACCGACCCGTTTTTCATCATCTGCGGCTACGGGCAGAGCGGGCGCAAGCTGGTGGCGGCGCTGGACGAGATCGGCTTCGGCACCGTGGTGCTGGAGACCGACCCCGACCGCGCCCGTGCCCATCTGGTGCTCGACACGCAGCAGCCCTCGGCGCTGCTGATCGCCGACGCGCGGTTGCCGGACGTGCTCGAAGCCGCCGGCGTTCGCATGAGCAACTGTGCCGGCCTGGTGGCGCTGACCAGCGGCGACGAGGTCAATCAGTCGATCGCCATCGGCGCCCGCGTGCTGGCGCGCGAGCTGCCGGTGCTGGCGCGGGTGAAGTCCCCGGGCGCGCGCGAGACGCTGGAGAGCATCGGCGGCGTGCTAGCGGTCAACCCGTTCGAGACCTTCGCCGTCAACCTCGGCATGGCGCTGGCGCAGCCCGACACGCTGCGGCTGGAAGACTGGCTAAGCGGCGTGCCGGGCGCCAAGCCGCCGCCGCGGGTCGAGGCGCCGCGCGGCCACTGGGTGATCGCCGGCTATGGCCGCTTCGGCCACTGCGCGGCGGCGGTGCTGGCGGAGGCCGGGCTGTCGTACAAGGCGATCGACATCGACCCGGCGCACTGCGGCGAGGAGGGCATCCTGGGCTCCGCCCTGGCCGAGGAGGCGTTGCGCAAGGCCGGCATTGAGGAGGCGGTCGGCCTGATCGCCGGCACCGACAGCGACGCCAACAACCTCGCGATCGTCAACAACGCGCGGCGGCTGCGGCGCAAGCTGTTCGTGGTCATCCGCCAGAACCAGGTCGGCAACCGGGCGCTGATCGAGGCCGCGCGCGCCGACATGGAGTTCGTGCAGGCGGTGGTGATGACCAACGAGTGCGTGCAGCTGCTGACCACACCGCTGCTGAACCGCTTCCTGATGCTGGCGCGCCGGCAGAGCAGCGTGTGGGCGGTCGGCGTGGCCGGCCGCATCCGCGACGCGGTCGGCGACGAGGTGCCGCACACCTGGGCGATCGAATGCGACCCGGCGCTGCTCGGCTCGCGGCGCGCCTTCTTCGAGCGGCCCGAGCCGCCGCTGACGCTGGCGCACCTGTTGATGGACCCCGACGAGCGCCGCCTGCCGTTGAAGGCGGTGCCGCTGCTGCTGCTTTCCGGCGGCCGCGACCTGCTGCTGCCCGACGAGAACACACCGCTGAAGCCGGGCGACCGGATCCTCTTCGCCGGCGCCGCCGGCGTCGAGGGGCTGCAGCGGCGCACGCTCAGCGACGACGGCGCGGTCGACTACCTGCGCACCGGCCGCGAGCCGCCGCGGACCTGGCTGGGGCGGATGATCGCCGCGCGCAGCGCCACGCTCGCCGAGAAGCCCTCGTAGCCCGGCCGAGGCGCGCGACTGCGCGACACCGCTCGCCGTTCAGCCCGGCGGTGGCCGGCAGGTTGTCGCCCGGCCGCTGCCGACGGGCGCTATCGAGCGACGCCGATAACGCGCTTGGACGCCGCCCGCGAAGGGTCCACAGGCGTTACCTGCTGGTTGCCGCGAGGTCGCCGGCGTCGACCGCATCGTCGTTGCAGGGGCTGCTCTCGCGCGGCTGCGCCCCAGGCGTCGTGCCAGGGCAGCGCCCGGCGCGCTACTTCTCCGCCTTGCCCTTCTCGCTCTTGGCGGTGGACAGGAAGTAGGTGAGCGCCGCGATCACCAGCGCCACGCCGACGCCGAAGCCCAGCAGGTCGCGGCTGCCGTCCCAGGCGACCACCGCGCCGAGGAACAGCACCGCCAGCACGACCACCACCACGCCGACCAGCTTGTTCTTCAGGTCGTCGAACGAATGGATCGACAGCCACGGCGGCAGGTTGAGATTCTCCTCGATGAACAGCTCGTACAGCCCCAGCGCGATCATCAGGAACACGGTGCCGAGTAGGAACAGGTCGACGATCTCGATGAACGCCAGCGCCAGCGCCTTGGCCCCCTTGCTGGAAACATCGGCCTTGGCGACGGTCTCGGCGACGACGACGAAGGTCTCGATCACGCCATAGGCGAACAGCGCCAGCGCGGCCACCAGCGAGCCGAGCACGGCGGCGATGACCAGGTAGCGGCTGTGGTTCAGGATCGGGCGCAGCATGGGGGCAGTGGAGAGGGCGGTTGCGGTGGCAGAAGGCGATCGCTGCGGTGGCGGCTCCGACGGCAGCGGGCGGATGCGGGAGGCGGCGTTCTTGTCCGACGGCGGCGGCGGTTGGGTGCGGCGGCCTGCGTTCGTGTCCTGCGGTGGCGGCGGGCAGGTGGGGGAGGTGAGGTTCGCGTCCGGCGGTGGCGGCGCCGCGCCTTGCGGCAGCCAGGCCGCGGTCGGCACCGGTGCCGGCGGCACACGCGCGGCCGCGCCAGCGGCTCAGTGCCCGCGCGCCTCCTGGATCGCCCGCCACACCCGCTCGGGCGTGGCCGGCATCGCGATGTCGGTCACGCCCAGCGGCCGCAGCGCGTCGAGCACGGCGTTGATCACGGTGGGCGTGGCGCCGACCGTGCCGAGTTCGCCGACGCCCTTGGCGCCGAGCGGGTTGATCTTGCACGGCGACGACTCGTCGGTGTGGGTGTCGAAGCTCGGCAGGTCGTCGGCGCGCGGCAGCGCGTAGTCCATGAACGAGCCGGTCAGCAGCTGGCCTTCGCCGTCGTAGACCACCTGCTCCATCAGCGCTTGGCCCACGGCCTGCGCAATGCCGCCGTGCACCTGGCCGGCGACGATCAGCGGATTGACCACGCGGCCGACGTCATCGACGGTGGTGTAGCGCACGATCTCCACCTGCCCGGTGTCGGGGTCGACCTCCACCTCGCACACGTGCACGCCATTGGGCCAGGACGGCCCGCCGACCTTCTGCACCGTGCTGATGGCGATGCGTTTGTCGGGCTGCCGAGCCGCCAGTTGCGCCAGGTCGATGCCGAGGTCGGTGCCGGCGACGCTGAAGCGGCCGTTGCCGTAGATGATGTCGGCCGGCGGCGCTTCGAGCGCCTCGCCGGCGAGCTTGCGGCCCTCATCGATGGCCTGCTGCGAGGCGGTCATCATCGCCGAGCCGCCGATGTACAGCGAGCGGCTGCCCATACTGCCGATGCCGGTGGCCACATCGCTGTCGCCCTGCACGATCTCGATGCGCTCGGCGTCGAGCTGCAGCGCCTCGGCCAGGATCTGCAGATAGCTGGTTTCGATGCCCTGGCCCATCGCCTGCATGGCGGTGAACGCGCGCACGCGGCCATCGGCCTCGACCTGCAGCCGCACCGTTTCCTCGTGCACGACGCCGGTCCACTCGAGGAAGGTCGAGATGGCGCGCCCGCGCAGCCGGCCACGCGCGGCGGCATCCCGGCGCCGCGCCTCGAAGCCGGCCCAGTCGGCCTCAGCCAGCGCGCGGTCGAGCAGGCGCGGGAAGTCGCCGCTGTCGAAGGTCTCGCCCATCGGCGTGCGGTAAGGCATTGCCGAGGGTGGCACCAGGTTACGGCGGCGCAGCTCGGCCGGGTCCATCTGCAGCTCGGCGGCGGCGCGGTCCATCAGCCGCTCGATGAGAAAGATCGCTTCCGGCCGCCCGGCGCCGCGATAGGCGCCGACCACGTTGGTGTTCGTGATCACGGCGCGGGCGGAGAGATCGATCGCCGGCACGTGGTAGACGCCGGTGATCACCTTCGGGCCGACCATCAGGTTGATGATCGCCGCTGGCGCGTGGCCAAAGGCGCCGATGTTGCCGGTGATACGCACGCGCAGGCCGAGGATGCGGCCGTCGGCGTCGAGCGCGAGTTCGCCCTCGGCGTGCTGGTCGCGGCCGTGGCTCGCGGCCTGGAACTCCTCGAGGCGCGTGGCGCGCCAGCGCACCGGCCGGCCGAGCCGTCGCGCCGCGAAGGCGCAGACGACGTCCTCCGGGTGCAGCAGCGTCTTCATCCCGAAGCCGCCGCCCACGTCGCCCACGGTGACGCGCACCTGCGCCGGCGGCAGCCCGAGGATCTTCGCCAGCGACTGCGCCATGCCGGACGGGTTCTGCGAGGTCGCCTGGTAGTGCAGGCGGCCGTCCGCAGCCACGCTGGCGCGGCCGCCGCGCGGCTCGATCGTCACCGGCGCCAACCGCTGGTTCATCACCGCGAGCTTCGTCACGTGGGCGGCACGGGCGAAGGCGGCGTCGCAGGCGGCGGCATCGCCGAAGCGCGATACCGCCGCGACGTTGCCCGGCGCGTCCGCCCAAAGCTGCGGCGCACCGGGGGCCAGCGCCGCCTCCAGCGAGGCCACCGCCGGCAGCGGCTCGTAGTCGACCTGCACCAGCGCCGCGGCGCGCTCGGCCGCCGCGCGCGAGGCCGCCACCACCGCCGCCACCGGCTGGCCGACGAAACGCACCACGTCGACCGCCAGCGGATGCAGCGGCGGCGTGCTCATCTTCTGCCCGGCGGCATTCTTCAGCGCCGGGTTGGGCGGAAAGCTGCCGACCTTCTCGGCGACGAGATCGGCGCCCGTGAACACCGCGGCCACGCCGGCGGCGGCGCGTGCCTCGCGGTCGTCGATGGCGGCGAGGCGTGCGTGCGCGTACGGGGAGCGGACGAAGACGACGTGCAGGTCGCCGGGCTCGCCCAGGTCATCGACGAAGCGGCCCTGGCCGGTGAGCAGCCGGTCGTCCTCGCGGCGGGTGATGGCCTGGCCGATGCCGAACTTCAGCGGGGTGGTCATGGGGCAGCGTTCGATGGACGAAGATCAGGGGCGGCGGCGTCGCGGGTCAAAGCGGCTGGCCAATGCGCCAGAGCACGCCGCTGGGGTCGAACAGCACGAAGTCGCGCATGCCCCACGGGCGATCCGCTGGCGGTTCGGCGCGGACGAGGTAGCGATCGACGAGCCCGGAGGCCTCGATCGAACGCCACCAGGCATCGACGTCGTCGACCAGCAGGTGTATCTGGAAGTTGGCGGTGTGCTCGGCCACGTGGAAGTCCTGCAGCAGAAACGCCGTGCCGTCGCGGCGGAACAACGCCAGGTCGTCGGTGGCCCAGGCCTCGTCGAAGCCCAGGTCGCGGTAGAAGGCGCGCGACAGCGCGAAGTCCTGCGCCGGGACGTAGGCCTTGATCTCGATCGCGCGCACGCTCAGCCCCGGCCGGCGCGGCGGCCGCTGCAACCGAGGCTCACTGCTTCGGCGGCACGTAGCCGGCCGGCTGGTCGGCGCCCTCGCCGAAGAAGTACTTCTCCATCTGCATCTGCAGGTACTTGCGGGCGCGAGGGTCGGCCAGATTCAGCCGGTTCTCGTTGACCAGCATCGTCTGGTGCCGCTGCCACGCCTGCCAGGCTTCCTTGCTGACGCTCTCCCAGATCTTGCGCCCGAGTTCGCCGGGCAGCGGCGGGAAGTCGAGCCCCTCAGCCTCGCGGCCGAGCTTGATGCAGTGGACCATGCGTGCCATCGGGTTTCGCCTCTACAGGGACTTCATAAGGATCTGCGACTTGCGCTGCCAGTTGTAAAGCTGCTGCCGCTCGACCGGCAGGCGGTCGATGTCGGCCATGGCGAAGCCGCGCTTCAGGAACCAGTGCGCCGTGCGCGTGGTCAGCACGAACAGTTTGTTCAGCCCCACCGCCCGCGCCCGCTGCTCGATGCGTTTGAGCAGGCGCTCGCCGTCGCCGTACTCGCGGTACTCCGGGTGCACCGTCAGGCAGGCCAGCTCGCCCATGCCGGCCGACGGGAACGGGTACAGCGCCGCGCAGCCGAAGATGAAGCCGTCGTGCTCCAGCACGGTGAAGTGATCGATCTCGCGCTCGATCACCTCGCGCGGCCGCTTGACCAGCGTGCCGTCGGCCTCCAGCGGCGCGATCAGCTTCAGGATCCCGCCGACGTCGTCGGCGCTGGCCTCGCGCAGCGACTCCAGGTTCTCCGCCGAGAGCATCGTGCCCACGCCCTCGTGCGTGAACAGTTCGATCAGCAGGCCGCCGTCGAGCGCGTGCGAGATCAGGTGGCAGCGCGACACG
Source organism: uncultured Burkholderiaceae bacterium (assembly GCA_937936215.1). Lineage (GTDB taxonomy): Bacteria > Pseudomonadota > Gammaproteobacteria > Burkholderiales > Burkholderiaceae_F > JADJWR01. The sequence goes on from CALGWX010000350.1 coordinate 10,263, forward strand.
CCGCCGCGGCAGGCGCGCAGCAGGTCGGCGAGCTCCTCGGCCGCCTCGGCTGCGACCTCGCCGGCGGCGAGCAGCCGCTCCGCCTCGGCCACCGACAGTTCCTCGAGCAGTCGCCCGGCGCGGTCGCGCACGCCGTCGCCGTCGCTGATCAGGATCAGCTTGTCGGCCTTCAGCGCGACGGCCACGCTGGCGGCCACGTCCTCGACCGTCAAGTTGAACGCCTCGCCGGTGGGCGAGAAGCCCAGCGGCGACAGCAGCACCAGCGCGCTGCTGGCGAGCGTGTGCCGGATCGCCTCGACATCGATCTTGCGCACGACGCCGGTGTGCTGGAAGTCCACGCCGTCGATGATCCCCATCGGCCGCGCGGTGACGAAATTGCCGCTGACGACGCGGATGCGCGAGTTGGCCATCGGCGTGTTGGGCAGCCCCTGCGAGAACGCTGCCTCGATGTCGAGCCGGATCTCGCCGGCGGCCTCCTTGGCGCATTCGAGCGCGGCCGCGTCGGTGATGCGCACGCCGCGATGAAAGCGCGGCACAAGGCCCTTGAGCGCCATCTGCGCCTGCACCTGCGGACGCGAGCCATGCACCAGCACGATGCGGATGCCCATCGCGTGCAGCAGCGACAGGTCGGTGACCAGCGCGTTCAGGCGCCCGGCCTCGATCAGCTCGCCGCCGAAGCCGACGACGAACGTGCGGCCGCGGTGCGCGTGCACGTACGGCGCCACGTCGCGCAGCCAGGCGACGAACTGGGCGCGCGCATCGATCGCGGCGGGCACGGAGACGTCGTTCAAGGCGGTGGGAACGGGAAAGAAACGGGAGCCGGAAGTTTATCGGCTGCGGCCGCGCCTACCGCTTGCGCACCCTGGCACGCGCTGCCGCGGGAAACCGACGCGTGCGCGATGCCGCCGGCGATGCGCGGATCGCCGGCCCACGCCAAGGCGGGGCCGACCGGCCCGCACGCCGCCGCCGGCGGCACGGCTACCGCCCGCCGGAGACGTCGATAAAGGTGCCGGTGCAGTAGGACGCCTCGTCCGACAGCAGCCACAGGATCGCGCGCGCCACTTCCTCCGGCAGGCCGCCGCGCTGCATCGGCACGCTGCCCTTGACGCGGTCCACGCGCCCCGGCTCGCCGCCGCTGGCGTGGATGTCGGTGTAGATCACGCCGGGGCGCACCGCGTTGACGCGGATGCCTTCGGCGGCAACTTCCTTGGCGAGGCTGATCGTCATCGCGTCGATCGCGCCCTTGGAGGCGGCGTAGTCGACGTACTCGTTCGGCGAGCCGAGCTTGGCCGCCATCGACGAGACGTTGACGATCGCCCCGCCGGCGCCGTCATGCCGGGTCGACATGCGCTTGACGGGCTCGCGCGCGCACAGGAAGGCGCCGATCACGTTGGTCGCGAATACCCGCTGCAGGCGGCCGAGCGACATGGCGTCGAGCCGCATGTGGTGCTCGAGCACGCCGGCGTTGTTCACCAGCCCGGTCAGGCGGCCAAGGCGGCGGCAGGCCTCTTCGAACAGGTGCAGCATGTCGCTCTCGCTGGCCACGTCCGCCGGCAGCGCCAGCGCCTCGCCGCCCGCGGCCTCGATGTCGGCGACGACGGCCGCGGCCGCCGCCTCGTTGCGGTGGTCGCTCAGGCACACGGCATAGCCGCGCTGCGCGGCCAGCCGCGCGGTGGCGGCGCCGATGCCGCGGCTGCCGCCGGTGATGAGGATCACGGGTTTCATGGCCAGGATTCCACGCCTGCGATCGATGGCGCACCGTAGCGCAAGGCGATGCGGGCGAACAGCGGCTCGGCGACAGGAAAAGGCTGGCGGAGGCGACGCGTCGCCGGTGCAACGAATGCCACCGTTGACGTGCGGCTCGGCGTGGCCTTGGACCGCGATGAAAGCGTGGCCAGCGGCCCTCCCGTCGCCGCGAGCTGCTGGCGCCCGCAGCGGGCCAAGCGTTGCGTGCTTCGAGGCGAATCAACCGTGCGTCGCCGCGAGCGCTCGGCGCGGGCAGCGGGCGAAACCCGGCCGCCGCGCGTGCCATACCGCGAGAGGCCCTGGCATGGCCACGAGGCGAGGGCGCGTGCAGCGGGTGGCGGCTTGGGCGGCAGCCGCCGCGCCATCGGGAGGCGAGGCGGATCGGGCCAGCGCCCACGGCCTGCGTACACTTCTCAGCGAGGCAGCGCGCGGACCGCAGACGGCGCCGCGCCGCCAGTTCGGCGCTTCCGCAGCGATCGACGCGGGCCTTGCGAGGGGCACTGCCGAGAGCGGTTCCTATAATCGTGATCCGCTGCCGCGCCCGCGGCCTGCTGCAT
>CALGWX010000351.1 GCA_937936215.1 uncultured Burkholderiaceae bacterium
CCGGCGCGGCCGAAGCGGCGGGGACAGGGGCCGCCGTGGCGGCCGGCGCCGAAACGGCGCCGAGGCGGGCGTCGCGGAAGCCGCTGCGCGTGCGCTCGCTGGGCGGCGGCAGCGCGGTCTTGCCCTGCGACAGCGCCTGCCGGCGCGCCATCGACGCGGCACGGCCGGCGGAGACGTTGAAGGCGGCGCTCATCACGGCGTTGCGCTAAGAAGCGATGGCGAAGCGGGCATGGGCGCTCTCACCGCCCGCCGGCGCGATAGACGACAAACGCGGTGCCTTGCGACTGCGCGTAGTTGTCGTAGCCGATCAGGCGAACGTGGTGGCCCGGGTTGGCGCGGTGGCACGCCTCCAGCTCGGCGAGGATCTTCTCGACCGACTTCTCGCCGAAGAACGGAAGCTTCCACAGGTACCAGAAGCTGGAGAAGGACTTCTCCGGTTCGGTGTGCTCGATCGCCGGGTTCCAGCCCTGGCCGACCAGGTAGGCGATCTGCTTGCGCAGCCGCTCGGGCGTCATCGGCGGCAGGTAGGAGAAGGTCTCGGTGCGCCGCTCGGTCGGCTTGTAGGGAGTGATCTCGGGCATGGTCTGTCTTCCTCAGCGCGCAACGGCGGTCAATGGCGGGCGACGTCGAGCTTGTCGACGACGTCGAACTCGAACTTGATTTCCTTCCAGGTCTCCATCGCGATGGCCAGCTCCGGGCTGTGCTTGGCGGCCTCGGTCAGGATCTCGCGGCCTTCGCGCTCGACCTGGCGGCCCTGGTTGCGCGCCTCGACGCAGGCCTCGAGCGCGACGCGGTTGGCGTGCGCGCCGGCGGCGTTGCCCCACGGGTGGCCGAGCGTGCCGCCGCCGAACTGGAAGCAGGCGTCGTCGCCGAAGATCGCCACCAGCGCCGGCATGTGCCAGACGTGGATGCCGCCGGAGGCCACCGGCATCACGCCCGGCATCGCGCCCCAGTCCTGGTCGAAGAAGATGCCGCGGCCGCGGTTCTCAGGCACGAACGGCTCGCGCATGAGGTCCACCCAGCCGAGCGTGGCCTCGCGGTCGCCTTCGAGCTTGCCGACGACGGTGCCGGAGTGCAGGTGGTCGCCGCCGGACAGCCGCAGGCACTTGGTCAGCACGCGGAAGTGGATGCCGTGCATCGGGTTGCGGTCGAGCACGGCGTGCATCGCGCGGTGGATGTGCAGCAGCATGCCGTTCTCGCGGCACCAGTTCGCCAGCCCGGTGTTGGCCGTGAAGCCCGCGGTGAGGAAGTCGTGCATGATGATCGGCGCGCCCAACTGCTTAGCGAACTCGGCGCGCTTGTACATCTCCTCGGGCGTCGGCGCGGTCACGTTCAGGTAATGGCCCTTGCGCTCGCCGGTCTCGGCCTCGGCCTTGCGCACCGCCTCCATCACGAACTCGAAGCGGTGCTGCCAGCGCATGAACGGCTGGCTGTTGATGTTCTCGTCGTCCTTGGTGAAGTCGAGGCCGCCGCGCAGGCACTCATACACCGCGCGGCCGTAGTTCTTCGCCGAAAGGCCGAGCTTCGGCTTGATGGTGCAGCCGAGCAGCGCGCGGCCGTACTTGTTCAGGCGGTCGCGCTCCATCTGGATGCCGTTCGGCGGCCCGCCGCAGGTCTTCACGTAGGCCAGCGGGAAGCGCACGTCCTCCAATCGGAGGCTGCGCACCGCCTTGAAGCCGAACACGTTGCCGACCAGCGAGGTCAGCACGTTGACCACCGAGCCTTCCTCGAACAGGTCCAGCGGGTAGGCGATGAACGCGTAGAACGCGTTGGAATCGCCCGGCACCGGCTCGATCCGGTAGGCGCGGCCCTTGTAGTAGTCGAGGTCGGTCAGCAGGTCCGTCCACACGGTCGTCCAGGTGCCGGTCGACGACTCGGCGGCCACCGCCGCCGCGGCTTCCTCGCGCGGCACGCCGGCCTGCGGCACCACCTTGAACACCGCCAGCAGGTCGGTGTCCAGCGGGATGTAATCGGGGGTCCAGTAGGTCTTGGCGTAGTCCTTGACGCCCGCTTGATAGGTCTTTTCTGCCACGATGCTCCCCTTCGTGACGGCGCCAAGTGCGCCGGGGTGTGTGCCGCGCTTGGGGTGATGTCCGTTGCGGCGATGCGGGCACTCTAGGGGGTATTCCTCATAAGCGAAAGTCAAAGTTTCTTTTACGACCATCAGCTCCGCTTATACTTTGCCCATGCTCCATGTCACTCTGCGTCAGTTGCGGATCTTCGAGGAGGTGGCCCGCTTCGGCTCGATGTCGCGCGCCGCCGAGTCGCTGCACCTGACGCAGCCGGCGGTGTCGATGCAGATCAAGCAGCTCGAGGAGCGGGTCGGCATGGCGCTGGTTGAGCAAGTCGGCCGCAAGCTCTTCCTCACCGACGCCGGCACCGAGCTGGCCGATCACGCGCGCCGTATCGGCATCCAGGTGGCCGAGGCCGAGAGCGCACTCAATCAGTTGCGCGGTCTGGAGCGGGGCCAGCTGCGGCTAGCGGTCGTGTCGACCGCCAATTACGTCGTGCCGCGGCTGATCGCCTCGTTCAGCGCCCGCCATCCCGGCGTCCACATCAGCCTGCAGGTGGCCAACCGCGAGGTGGTGCTGGCGGCGCTGGCCGACAACCGCACCGATCTGGCCATCACTGGCCAACCGCCCGAGGGCAGCGACGTCGTGGCGCAGCACTTCATGGACAACCCGCTGGTGGTCATCGCGCCGCCGACGCATCCGCTGGCGCAGCGCCCGCGCGTTGAGCTGGCGCGGCTGCGCGACGAGGTGTTGCTGGTGCGTGAGGCCGGCTCCGGCACCCGCGCCGCGATGGAGCGCTTTTTCATCGAGCGCGGGCTGGAGCTGCGCACCGGCAGCGAGCTGGGCACCAACGAGGCGATCAAGCAGGCGGTGCAGGCGGGGCTCGGACTCGGCGTGATCTCGGCGCAGACGATCGAGCTGGAACTGGAGACGGGCCGACTGGTGGTGCTGCCGGTCGAGGGCTTTCCGATCCTGCGCCACTGGTACGTCGTGCACCGGACGCAGAAGCGGTTGTCCGCGGCGGCGCAGGCGTTCCGCGCCCACTTGCTGTCGCACAACCCGGCGGGCACCTCGGCCCGGCCGCCGCGGCGCCGCGGCCGGCGCCGCGCGGCGGCTTGACGGCGCGCCGCGGCGGCCACGCCTGGGCTGCCGGCGCTTCGCCCACTCGGCGATCGGCGACGGGATCCGATGGCGGCGCGGGCGGACCGAGCTTCGGTGGCTAGGCCGGCGCCGCGCGGCGG
>CALGWX010000352.1 GCA_937936215.1 uncultured Burkholderiaceae bacterium
CACCTCGGCGGCGATGCGCAGCGCGATCACGCAGGCCCCCGCGGCGGAGATGCCGCAGAAAATGCCCTCCTCGGCGGCCATCCGGCGCGCCATCGCTTCCGCGTCCGCCTGCGTCACGTACTCCAGGCGGTCGACGCGCGACGGGTCGTAGATCTTCGGCAAGTACGCCTCGGGCCACTTGCGGATGCCGGGGATCTGCGAGCCCTCGGCCGGTTGCGCGCCGACGATTGTCACGCCAGGGTCCTTTTCCTTCAGGAAGCGCGACACGCCCATGATGGTGCCCGTGGTGCCCATCGCGCTGACGAAGTGCGTGATGCGGCCTGAGGTGCCGCGCCAGATCTCGGGGCCGGTGGTCTCGTAGTGAATGCGGGGGTTGTCCGGGTTAGCGAACTGGTCGAGCACGCGGCCCTCGCCCCGCGCCTGCATCGCCAGCGCCAGGTCGCGCGCGTACTCCATGCCGCCCTTCGCTGCCGGCGTCAGGATCAGCTCCGCGCCGTACGCCGTCATGCTGGCGCGGCGCTCTGCGGAGAGGTTGTCCGGCATGATCAGCGTCATCCGGTAGCCGCGCATCGCCGCGATCATCGCCAGCGCGATGCCGGTGTTGCCGCTGGTGGCCTCGATCAGGCGGTCGCCGGGCCGGATCTCGCCTCGCTCCTCGGCGCGGACGATCATCGAGTAGGCCGGCCGGTCCTTGACCGAGCCGCCCGGGTTGTTGCCTTCGAGCTTGCCGAGGATGACGTTGCCGCGCCGGGCGTTGTCCTCGGCGCCGATGCGCTGCAGGCGCACCAGCGGCGTGTTGCCGATGGTCGCCTCGATGGTCGGATAATTCATCGCTCGTCTGCCTCCATGCCTGTCACCACCCCGCCGCGGCCGCCTTTGGCCTGCCCCCGTGCGCCACAGCCTACGGCGCGTCGAGTTCCTCGATGCGGCGCGGGGGATAGCTGTCCCAACTGCTGCAGCCGGGGCACTGCCAGTGAAACTCGCGGGCGCGAAAGCCGCACTTGCTGCAGCGGTAGCGCGCCAGCTTTCGCACCTGCGACTGCAGCAGCAGCCGCAACTGATCCATTGGCGGCTCGGCCGCGCGGCCGGCCAGCAGCCGCTCGAAGCCCAGCAGCGACGGATGCCGCTGCAGTTCCTCCCGCAGCAGCGCCTCCGCGGCCGCCGCGCCCTCCCAGGCAGCGATGCGCTTGTGCGCGGCATCGAGCAGATCGATCGACGGATGGTCCAGCAGGCTGCGGCGCAGGAAGTTCGCCGCCTCGGCGCGCCGCCCCGCGGCGTCGAGCGCGTCGGCGACGCGGCCGGCCACCAACGGCAGGTGCTCCGGGCTCGTTTCGCCGACGCGCTTCCAGTGCGCCAGCGCCTCGTCGGAGCGCCCTGCCCGCAGCGCCAGGTCGCCGGCGAGGATCAAGGCCCGCACCGAGCGCCGATTGCTCTTCACCGCCTGCTCGAGATGCACCCGCGCGACCGCCTCGTCGCCGGCCTTCAGTGCCTTCTCCGCTGACTCGCAGTGGAAGTGCGCCACCTGCGCGTGGCTGCTCTCGCCGGCCTCACGCTCGAGCCGGCGCGCGATGTCGATGGCCTTGTCCCATTCGCGCTCCATCTGGTAGATGCGCAGCAGCGCGCGCAGCGACTCGACGCGGTGGCGCGGCTCGTCGAGCAGCCGCGTGAACGTCTCCTCGGCGCGGTCGAGCAGCCCGCCCTTCAGGTAGTCCTGGCCGAGTTCGGCCAGTGCCTCGGCGCGGCTGCGCGCCGGCAGGTCGGCGCGGTTGACGAGATGAGTGTGGATGCGGACGGCGCGGTCGATCTCGCCACGGCGGCGGAACAGGTTGCCGAGCGCGAAGTGCAGGTCGATCGTCTCCGGGTCGAGGCGGACGACCTCGATGAAGGCGTCGATCGCCTTGTCCGGCTGCTCGTTCAGCAGGTAGTTCAGGCCACGGAAGTAGGCGCGCGGACCGCCTTCGGCGTCGACCCCGCGTTGGCGAGCATCGAAACCACGCAGCCACCAGCCCGCCGCGAACAGCACTGGCAGCAGCAGCAGGTACCACAGCTCGAGTTCGATCATCGCCGCGGCGCCGCGCTGCCGCCCTCGGGCACGTCGAGGTCGCCGACGGCGCCGGCGCTGCGGGCGGCCTGCGCCAGCTGATCGCCGCCGGCCTCGGCATCGACGGTCGGCGCCGAGCGCAGGCGCTGCTGCGCGCTGTCGACCGCGGCCGCCCGCCGGTGCAGCCGATACAGCCGCGGCGCTAAGGCCGCCGCACCGAGCAGCATCCCCAGCAGCAGGCAGGCGAGCATCACCACCACCAGCGGCACGTCGTCCCAGCGCAGCGACTCCGACAGCCGCACCGTCACGGGCATCGTGTTCTTCAGCGCGAACCAGAGCACCGCGAGAAAGAAGATCAGGCGCAGCGCCCAGGCGAGGACATTCATCGCCGTGCGTCTCCCATGGCGAAAGGATTCTAAGCGCCGGTGGTCGCTGCGCCGCTCTGGCCCGCGAACCGCTGTCGTCGACGGCCGGTGGCGAGGCGCTCGAACACCGGCGGGCCGGGCAAAAAAATGCCCCGCTGGGAGCGGGGCATTGGAAGGAGTCGTGCGCCTGCGATCAGCCGCCGGGCGGCTGGCCGTCTTCAGGCGCATCGCCGCGATGGTCGACGCGGGTGCGCAGCTCCTTGCCGGCCTTGAAGTGCGGCACGTACTTGGCCGGCACGTGGACCCGCTCGCCCGACTTCGGGTTGCGGCCGATGCGGGGCGGGCGATAGTTGAGCGCAAAGCTGCCGAAGCCGCGGATCTCGACGCGGCCGCCGTCGGCGAGCGCCTGGGTCATCGTGTCGAGCATGCACTTGACGGCCTCGTCGGCGTCCCGCGGCGGCAGCCGCGGGTTGCGCTCGGAGAGCCGGCCGATCAGCTCGGAACGGGTGAGCATCTTCATCACCGCCGCCGCCACGGATCAGCGGTTGTCCAGCTTGGCCTTCAGCAGGGCGCCGAGGTTCATCGTGCCGGTGGTCGCCTCGGCCTTCATCCGCTCCATCGCCTCACTGGCCTCGGCGCTGTCCTTGGCCTTGATCGACAGGTTGAGGCTGCGGTTCTTGCGGTCGACGTTGATGATGATCGCGCTCACGGTGTCGCCTTCCTTCAGGTGGTTACGCGCGTCCTCGACGCGGTCGGAGGAGATCTCCGAGGCTCGAAGATAGCCTTCGACGTCGCCGCCGAGGTCGATCACCGCGCCCTTGGCATCGACGCTCTTGACCTTGCCGGTCACGAGCGAACCCTTCTCGTGGGTGGCGACGAAGTTGGTGAACGGATCGCCGGCCAGTTGCTTGATGCCGAGCGAGATCCGCTCGCGCTCGACGTCGATCGCCAGCACCACCGCCTCGACCTCGTCGCCCTTCTTGAACTTGCGCACGGCTTCCTCGCCCGGCTCGTTCCACGACAGGTCGGACAGGTGCACCAGGCCGTCGATGTTGCCCGGCAGGCCGATGAAGACGCCGAAGTCGGTGATCGACTTGATTTGACCCTTGACGCGGTCGCCCTTCTTGTGCGACAGCGCGAAGTCCTCCCACGGATTCGGCTTGCACTGCTTCATGCCGAGCGAGATCCGGCGGCGGTCCTCGTCGATCTCCAGCACCATCACCTCGACCTCGTCGCCGAGGGCGACAGCCTTCTTCGGGTCGACGTTCTTGTTGGTCCAGTCCATCTCGGACACATGCACCAGGCCCTCGATGCCCGGCTCGATCTCGACGAAGGCGCCGTAGTCGGTGATGTTGGTGACCTTGCCGAACAGCCGCGTGCCCTGCGGGTAGCGGCGTGCCAGCCCCACCCACGGGTCTTCGCCAAGCTGCTTCAGGCCCAGGGAGACGCGGTTGCGCTCCTGGTCGAACTTCAACACCTTGGCCGTCAACTCCTGGCCGACCTGCACCACTTCACTCGGGTGCCGGACGCGCCGCCAGGCGAGATCGGTGATGTGCAGCAGGCCGTCGATGCCGCCCAGGTCGACGAAGGCGCCGTAGTCGGTGATGTTCTTGACCACCCCCTTGACGATCGCGCCTTCCTTCAGAGTCTCCAGCAGCTTGGCGCGCTCCTCGCCCATGCTGGCCTCGATCACGGCGCGGCGCGACAGCACGACGTTGTTGCGCTTGCGGTCGAGCTTGATAACCTTGAACTCGAGCGTCTTGCCCTCGTACGGCGTCGTGTCCTTGACCGGCCGCGTGTCCACCAGCGAGCCGGGAAGGAAGGCGCGGATGCCGTTGGTCATCACCGTCAGGCCGCCCTTGACCTTGCCGGTAATGGTGCCGGTGACCAGCTCGCCGCTTTCCAGCGCCTTTTCGAGGTTGAGCCACGCCGCCAGCCGCTTGGCCTTGTCGCGCGACAGGATGGTGTCACCGTAGCCGTTTTCGAGCGACTCGATCGCCACCGAGACGAAGTCACCCGGCTTGACGTCGACCTCCCCCTGGTCGTTGCGGAATTCATCGATGGGGATGTAGGCCTCGCTTTTCAGGCCTGCGTTGACGACCACGAAGTTGTAGTCGACGCGGACCACCTCGGCGGTGATCACCTCGCCGGCGCGCATTTCCTTGCGCGCGAGGCTTTCTTCGAAAAGTGCTGCGAAGCTCTCCTTGTTGGAGGCGGACTGCTGGGTTGCAACGGAAGACATCAATGGACCTTCGATCGCGCCGAAGCGTTGCGCCCCGGCGGAGTGGAACACCACGCGGACGGCCCGGAAAGTGCCGCCGCGCACCCTTGCGAACGCCGGCCCGGCCGGCGGTCAGCCTTCGCCGTGCCAGCGCAGGACCTGCGCGACGACGTCTTCGATGGAGAGATCGGAGCTGTCGAGATGGCGGGCGTCTTCTGCCGGCCTCAAAGGCGCCGTCGCACGGTTGCTGTCGCGCGCATCGCGAGCCTGCAAGTCCTGCAGAAGATCGGCAATGCTACCCGAAAAGCCTTTTTCTCTCAACTGCTTATGTCGCCGCTCGGCACGCTCCTCGACGCTGGCGGTGAGGAACACCTTCAGCCGGGCGTCGGGAAAGACCACGGTGCCCATGTCGCGCCCGTCGGCGACCAGCCCGGGCGGCTGCCGAAAGCCCCGCTGCAATGCCAGCAGCGCCTCGCGCAGCCGCGGATGCACCGCGATCCGTGAGGCCATCACGCCGACGTCCTCGCGCCGGATCTCGTCGCTCACGTCGCGGCCATCGAGCTCGACACGGCCATCGCTGAACCGCGGGCACAACTCGGCGGCAAGGCGGGCCAGCGCCGCCTCGTCGCTGGGGTCGGTGCCCGTCTCCAGGGCGCGCAGCGCCACGAGCCGGTACAGCGCGCCGCTGTCCAGGTAGTGCCATCCCAGCGCTGCGGCCACCCGCTGCGCGATCGTGCCTTTGCCCGAGGCGGTCGGCCCATCGATCGTGATCACTGGCGGGGGTTGCATCGCTCGGCCCTGTCGCTATCGCCTCGATCAAGACAATTCAATGGACAGGGAAATCGCGCTGAATATCATTTGCAAGTGCTTCGCATTTACGGAGTTTCCGATGCGCGTCCCCATGTCGCTGAGTCTCGCCAAGACGGGCACGTTCGCCATCGTGCACTTCACGGTGGCCTTCACGATCGCGTACCTGCTCACCGGAAGCGTGCCCATCGCCGGTGCCCTGGCGTTGCTGGAGCCGCTGGCCAATACGGTGGCCTATCTGCTGCACGAGCGCGTCTGGGCGTGCCTCACGCCGCGCTGGGCCGCACCAGCCGCTCCAGCTCCGCAAAGAACCGCGGAAACGTCTTGCTGACACAGCCAGGGTCGCGGATGTGCACCGGCACGCCCCCCGCGGCGGCAAGCGCGAAGCACATCGCGATGCGGTGGTCGTCGTAGGTATCGATCGTCGCCTCGCGCACACGAGTGGGGCCGCTGACCGCCAGCCAGTCGGCACCCTCCTCGACCGTCGCGCCGAGCTTTCGCAGCTCGGTGGCCATGGCGGCAATGCGATCGGACTCCTTCACGCGCCACGAGCCAATGCCCCGCAGCACGCTGCGGCCCGAGGCGAACATCGCCACCACAGCGGCGGTCATCGCCGCGTCCGGGATGGCGGCGCAGTCGTAGCCCACCGCGCGCATCGCTTCGCCGCCGCTCGCCTCGATCCAGTCGGCGCCGCGCTCGATCCGCGCCCCCATCGCCTGCAGCAGGTCGGCGAAAGCCACGTCGCCCTGCACGCTGTCGCGCCCCACCCCCTCCACCCGGACCGGTCCCTGCGCGAGCAGCCCGAGGGCGAGAAAGTACGACGCGCTCGACGCATCCCCCTCGACGACCAACGCGCCCGGCGAGCGGTAGGCCGCCCGCGGCACGACGAAGGTGTCGCCGCTGCGGCTCACGTCGACGCCGAAGCGCTTCATCATTGCCAGCGTCATCGCCACGTACGGCTGCGAGATCAGCTCGCCCGACACTCGCACGCGCAGTCCTCGTGCTGGCGCCACCAGCGGCGCAGCCATCAGCAGGCCAGTGAGGAACTGGCTGGAGACATTGCCCCGGATCGCCACCTCGTCGCGCGACAGGCGATGCGCCGGCTCGATGCGCAGCGGCGGATAGCCGGCCGCGCCTTCGTAGGCGATGCGGGCGCCCAGGGCATTGAGCGCCTCGACCAGATCGCCGATGGGCCGTTCGCGCATCCGCGCCACGCCGTCGATGCGGTAACGGCCATCGGCGAAGGCGAGTGCCGCCGTCAGCGATCGCGTCGCCGTGCCGGCGTTGCCCAGAAAGAGGTCCGCGCTGCGGGCAGGGAAGCGGCCCCCACAGCCCGCGACTCGGGCGCGATCGCCATCGCGCTCGATGGCCACGCCCAGGGCCCGCAGCGCCTCGATCATCACGCGCGTGTCGTCAGCGTCGAGCAGGCGGGTGAGCAGCGTCTCCCCCTCGGCAAGGGCCGCCAGCAGCAGGGCCCGGTTGGAGATGCTCTTGGACCCTGGCAACTGCACGACGCCCTGCGCGCGTGCGATCGGCGCCACCGTCAGCACCGGTGGCCAGGACTGCCGCGCGGCGTCAGCGGCCATCGGCGTTGCCGCTCCACAGCCGGCGCAGCTGCGCCGCCTGCGCGAAGACCTGTTCCAGCGCCACCGCATCGCCCGCGTCGACCGCCTGCTGCAGCCGCTCCAGCAGCGCGCGGTAGCCGCGCAGCTCTTCACCGAGCGCGACGCGATTGGCCACACAGATGTCGCGCCACATCGCCGGCGACGACGCCGCGATGCGGGTGAAGTCGCGAAAGCCCGCCCCGCCATAGCCCAGCTTGCGCGCGCCGTCGGGCTCGGCGCCGATCGCTGCCACCAGCGCGAAGGCGAGCAGATGCGGCAGGTGGCTCACCGCCGCGAAGATGCGATCGTGCTCGGCGGCATCCATTCGCTCGACGACGGCGCCGGTGCCCGCATACAAGCGCTCCACCGTCGCCAGCGCCCCGCCGTCGGTCTCCGCCAGCGGCGTGACGATCACGCGCTTGCCGGCGAAAAGGCCAGCATCGGCCTGCGCGACGCCGTGCGATTCCTTGCCCGCGATCGGATGCGCCGGCACGAAGCGGGCCAACGCCGCCCCGAGCGCCGCCCTGGCCCCGGCGATGACGTCGCGCTTGGTGCTGCCGACATCGGTCACCACCGCGTCGCTGCGCAGCGCCGGCGCCATTTGCCGAAACACCTCGGCCATCGCCCCGACCGGCGTGGCGACGACAACGAGGTCCGCTCCAGCAACCGCGTCGGCGACCGATGACGAGGACCGATCGATCAGCCCACCCCTCTCGCCGCTTCGCAGCGCCTCGCTGTCGACGTCCCAACCGGTGGCGCTCTCGATCAGGCCCGCCGTCCGCCATGCCGCCAGCAGCGAGCCGCCGATCATGCCGACACCGATCAGCGCCACCCTCATGCGCCGGCGCCCGCCCTCGCCTCGCGCAGCGCGGCGATGAACCTGGCGTTTTCCTCGGGCAGGCCGATCGTCACCCGCAGCCACTGCGGCAGGCCGTAGTTGGCCACCGGCCGGACGATCACGCCGCGCTTCAGCAGTTCGCGGTAGACGGCTGCCCCGTCGCCGACCTCTACCAGCACGAAGTTGCCGTGGCTTGGCAGATAGCGCAGACCCATGTCATCGAAGGCGGCCGTGACCTGCGCCATGCCCGTGCGATTGATCTCGACGCTTCGGGCGACGAACGCCTCGTCGGCGAGCGCGGCCACCGCCGCCACCTGCGCCAGCGAATTGCAGTTGAACGGCTGCCGCACCCGGTTGAGCAGGTCCGTCAGTTCCGGCTGCGCGACGCCGTAGCCGACGCGCAGGCCGGCCAGGCCGTAGGCCTTCGAGAACGACCGCGACACGAGCAGGTTGGGATAGCGCCGCACCCAGTCGATGCTGGGATGCCGCAGGTTCTCCGGCAGGTACTCGTTGTACGCCTCGTCGAGCACCACCACGACCTGCGGCGGCACCCGCTCGAGGAAGGCCGACACCGCCGCCGCGGTCACGAACGTCCCGGTCGGATTGTTCGGGTTGGCGATGAAGACCAGGCGCGTGTCGGGCGCGATCGCCGCGGCCATCGCCTCCAAGTCGTGCCCGTAGTCGCGCGCCGGCACCACGATCGCGCGGGCGCCGCGGGCCTGGGTAGACAGCGGGTAGACCGCAAACGAGTGCTGCGCATAGACACAGCTACGCCCCGGTGCCAGCACCACCGCCGCGGCAGCCTCCAGGATGTCGTTGCTGCCGTTGCCGAGAGTGATCCAGTCGGCCGGCACGCCGAGCTTGCGCGACAGCGCTGCCTTCAGCTCGAAGCCGTTGGAGTCCGGGTAACGGCCGAGGTCGCCCAGCGCCGCTTCGATCGCCGTCCGCGCCGAAGCCGGCATGCCGAGCGGGTTCTCGTTGGAGGCCAGCTTGACGATCGACTCCGGCCGCAGGCCATGCTCGCGCGCGAGCTCCTCGATGGGCTTGCCCGCCTGATACGGGGCAATGGCGCGAACGTAGGGCAGCGCGTCGATGGCGGCGGGCATGCGGTGGTTCCTTGTTTCAGTCGGCGGCGGGATAGGAGCCGAGGCTCTTGTAGAACGCGCACTCGCCGCGAAGTTGCTCGAGCGCCAGCGCCACCTTGGGGTCGCGCTCGTGGCCCTCGATGTCGACGTAAAAGTAGTACTCCCAGGCGCCCGTCTTGGCCGGCCGCGACTCGAAGCGCGTCATCGACACGCCGTGCCGCGCCAGCGGCTCGAGCATCTGGTGCACCGCGCCGGCGCGGTGCGGCACAGCGAGGATCAACGAGGTCTTGTCGCGCCCGCTCGGCTGCGTGTGCTGCCGGCCGAGCACGACGAAGCGCGTGCGGTTGGCCGGGTCGTCCTGGATGTGCGAGGCCACAGCCACCAACCCATAACGGCTGGCCGCGGACTCGCCCGCGATCGCGGCCACGGTCGGATCGACCGAGGCCAGCCGCGCGGCGTCCCCATTGCTGGCCACCGGTTGCCGCTCAAGCGCCGGATAGTGCTGGTTCAGCCAGTTGACGCACTGGGCCAGCGCCTGCGCGTGGGCGGCGATGCGCGTCACGCCACGCATTTCGCCGCTGGCCGTCAGCAGGTGATGGCTGATCGGCAGCGACACCTCGGCCACGATCGCCAGCGGCGTGGCCAGCAGCAGGTCGAGCGTACGCGTGACCGAGCCCTCGGTCGAATTCTCCACCGGCGCGATCGCGAAGTCCGCCGCGCCAGCCTCCGCGGCACGAAAGACTTCGTCGATCGACGGGCACGGCAACGCCTCGGTCGAGGAGCCGAACTGCTTCAGCAGCGCCTGCTCGGAAAACGTGCCGGGCGGTCCGAGATAGGCGACCCGCAGCCGCCGCTCCAGCGCCCGGCAGGCCGAGATCACCTCGCGGTAGATGGCCGCCAGCGCCTCGTCGCCCAACGGGCCGGGGTTGGCCGCCGCCACCTTGCGCAGCACCTCCGCCTCCCGCTCGGGGCGGTACACCGGCGCCTGCGTGACCTCCTTCAGCTGCCCCACCTGCTGCGCGAGGCGGGCGCGCTCGGCGAGCAGCGCCACCAGCCGGCGGTCGATGTCGTCGATCGCCGCCCGCAGCCCCTGCAGCTTGTCTTCCATCGGCTCGGGCTCAGGCGCCAGCATCGCCCGCCTCGGCGCCTTCTTCCTCGGTCTCGGCGATGCGCTGCAGGCCCGAGAGCGTCTCGCCCTCGTCGAGCGCGATCAGCGTCACCCCTTGGGTGGCGCGGCCCATCTCGCGGATCTCGGCCACCCGCGTGCGGATCAGCACGCCGCCGGTGGTGATGAGCATGATCTCGTCCTCCGGCCGCACCAGCGTGGCGCCGACGACCTTGCCGTTGCGCTCGGTGGTGGCGATCGCGATCATGCCCTTGGTGCCGCGCCCGTGGCGCGTGTACTCGGCGATCGGCGTGCGCTTGCCGTAGCCGTTCTCGGTGGCCGTGAGCACGCTTTGCCGCTCGTCCTCGGCCACCAACAGCGCGATCACGCTCTGCCCGGGCTCCAGCTGCATGCCGCGCACGCCGCGCGCGGTGCGGCCCATCGGCCGCACGTCGTCCTCGGCGAAGCGCACCGCCTTGCCGGCGTCGGAGAACAGCATCACGTCGTGCTGGCCGTCGGTGATCGCGGCGCCGATCAGGTAGTCGCCGGGGTCGAGGTCCACGGCGATGATGCCGGCCTTGCGCGGGTTGGAGAACTCGGAAAGCGCCGTTTTCTTGACCGTCCCCTGCGCGGTGGCCATGAACACGTAGTGGTGCTCGTCGAACTCGCGCACCGGCAGCACGACGGTGATCTTCTCGCCGTCGGCGAGCGGGAACATGTTGACGATCGGTTTGCCGCGCGAGCCGCGCGAGCCCTGGGGCACTTCCCAGACCTTCAGCCAGTAGAGCCGGCCGCGGTTGGAAAAACAGAGGATCGTGTCGTGGGTGTTGGCGATGAACAGCTGGTCGATCCAGTCGTCCTCGCGGGTGGTCGCCGCCTGTCGGCCGCGGCCGCCGCGGCGCTGCGCGCGGTAGTCGGCCAGGGGCTGGCTCTTGATGTAGCCGGCGTGCGACAACGTCACCACCATGTCCTGCGGCGCGATGAGATCGGCCGTCTGCAGATCCTCTGCGGTGCGCACGATCTCGGAGCGGCGCGCGTCGCCGAACTCCTTCTTCACCGCGGCCAGCTCGTCGCCGATCAGGGTGGTGATCCGCTCCGGCCGTGCCAGGATGTCGAGCAGGTCGGCGATGCGGTCCATCACCTCGCGGTACTCGTTGCGGATCTTGTCCTGCTCCAGCCCCGTGAGCCGCTGCAGGCGCATCTGCAGGATCTCGCTGGCCTGCGTCTCCGACAGCCGATACAGCCCGTCTGCCTGCAGGCCGTACTGGGGGTCGAGCCCCAGCGGCCGGTAGGCATCGCGCTGCTCGCCGGCCCGGGCCAGCATCTCGCGCACCAGCGAGGAAGCCCAGTTCCTCGCCATCAGTTCGGCCTTGGCCACCGGCGGCGTCGGCGCGGCCTTGATGATGGCGATGAACTCGTCGATGTTGGCCAGCGCCACTGCCAGGCCTTCGAGCACGTGGCCGCGGTCGCGGGCCTCGCGCAGTTCGAACACCGTGCGGCGGGTGACGACCTCGCGCCGATGGGCGAGGAACGCCTCCATCATCTGCTTCAGGTTCAGCAGCTTCGGCTGGCCGTCGACCAGCGCCACCATGTTCATGCCGAAGGTGTCCTGCAGCTGCGTCTGCTTGAAGAGGTTGTTGAGAACCACCTCCGGCACTTCGCCGCGCTTCAGCTCGATGACCACGCGCATGCCCGACTTGTCCGACTCGTCGCGGATGTCGGAGATGCCCTCGAGCTTCTTCTCGCCGACCATCTCGGCGATGCGCTCCAGCAGCAGGCGCTTGTTCACCTGGTACGGCAGCTCGTCGACGATGATCGCCTGCCGCGTGCCGCGGTCGATCTCCTCGAAGTGCGTCTTGGCGCGGATCACCACCCGGCCGCGGCCCGTGCGGTAGCCCTCGCGCACGCCGTCCAGGCCATAGATGATCGCCGCGGTCGGGAAGTCCGGCGCCGGCACCAGCTCGATCAGCTCCTCGACCGAGGCCTCCGGGTTGCGCAGCAGCAGCAGGCAGCCGTCGACGATCTCGTTGAGGTTGTGCGGCGGGATGTTGGTGGCCATGCCGACGGCGATGCCCGAGGAGCCGTTGACCAGCAGGTTCGGGAAGCGCGACGGCAGGATCAGCGGCTCTTTCTCCGAGCCGTCATAGTTGGGGCCGAAGTCGACGGTTTCCTTGTCGATGTCGGCGAGCAGCTCGTGGGCAAGCTTGGTCAGCCGCACTTCCGTGTAACGCATCGCCGCCGCGTTGTCGCCGTCGACCGAGCCGAAGTTGCCCTGGCCGTCGATGAGCAGGTAGCGCAGCGAGAAGTCCTGCGCCATGCGGACGATCGTGTCGTACACCGCCTGGTCGCCGTGCGGGTGGTACTTGCCGATCACGTCGCCGACGATGCGCGCCGACTTCTTGTACGGCCGGTTGTAGTGGTTACCGAGCTCGTGCATCGCGTACAGCACGCGCCGGTGCACCGGCTTCAGGCCGTCGCGCACGTCGGGCAGCGCGCGACCGACGATCACGCTCATCGCGTAATCGAGATAGGAGCGCCGCATCTCCTCTTCGAGCGAGACGGGCAGCGTTTCCTTGGCGAATGGATCCATCAAGGCAGGCGGTTCGTCGCCGGGAAGGGTCGAGGCCGGCGCAGCGCACTGCCACGCCTTTCCCAGCGGACGGAAGGCCGTGAAGTCTATCAGCGGGCCGTTGTCAGGACGGCGCCACGTGGCACTATTGCGGCGGTTTCCCGCCTGCCGCCGTGAACGCTCCCGAGCCCGTCGATACGCTGATCGAGCCGCGCTGGATCGTCCCGGTGCGGCCGGCCAACGTGGTGCTCGAAGGCCACGCCATCGCGATCGATGGCGGCCGCATTCGCGCCGTGCTGCCGGCAGCGGACGCGGCTTGCGCCTTCCGCTCGCGGGCGGTGGTGCGGCTCCCGGAGCACGCCGTGATTCCCGGGCTGGTCAATGCCCACACGCATGCGTCGATGGCGCTGCTGCGCGGGGTGGGCGACGACATGCCACTGCAGCGCTGGCTTACCGAGCGCATCTGGCCACTGGAGCGCGAGCTGGTCGGCGAGGAGTTTGTCGCTCACGGCGCGCGGCTGGCGGCGGTGGAAATGCTGCGCGCCGGGGTCACCACCTGCTCCGACATGTACTTCTACCCCGACGTCGTCGCCCGCACGCTGACCGCGGTGGGCATGCGCGCGGTGGTGGGGATCAACGCCATCGAGTTTCCGACCGCCTATGCGGCCGACGCCGACGATTACCTGCGGCGCGGGCTGCAGGCGCGCGACGCGTTGCGCGACGAGCCGCTGGTGAGCTTCACCCTCGCCCCGCACGCCCCGTACACGGTGAGCGACGCGACGCTGGCGCGGGTGGCCACGCTGGCCGAGGAGCTCGACCTGCCGGTGCACATCCACGTGCACGAGACCGCGCACGAAGTCGAAGAGTCGGTCCGGCTGCACGGCGTTCGGCCGCTGCACCGGCTGGCCCGCTTCGGGCTGCTTTCCGAGCGGCTGATCGCGGTGCACAGCGTTCACCTCGACGACCGCGAGATCGACGAGCTCGCCCGCGCCAGCGCCAGCGTCGTGCATTGCCCGGTGTCGAACCTGAAGCTCGCCAGCGGCATCGCGCGGCTGCCGGCGTTGCTGGACGCCGGCGTCAACGTCGCCCTCGGTACCGACGGCGCCGCCAGCAACAACCGGCTCGACATGCTCGACGAGGCGCGCTTCGCTGCCCTGCTCGCGAAGGCGGTTGCGGGCGAGGCGTCGGCGCTGCCGGCGGCCGCGGCGCTCGAGTGCGCCACCCTCAACGGCGCCAGGGCGCTGGGCCTTGCCGACCGCATTGGCTCGATCGAGGCCGGCAAGGAGGCCGATCTGGTCGCGGTCGAGCTGGCGAGCCCGGAAGTGGCACCGCTGTTCGACCCGGTCTCGCACCTGCTTTATGCCAGCGGCCGCGAGCATGTGACCGATGTCTGGGTCGCGGGTCGCCATGTTGTTCAAGCGCGACAACTCGCTTCCGATGACGAGAACGCGCAAGTGCGCGCGGCGCTGGCCTCAGCGGCCGCGTGGCAAAATAAGTGCCGGCGGTTGTTGAGGAAATAGCCGCTGTTCGCAGCGGCGTTGTCGACACCGCCGCCAGGCAATCCGGCCGCCATCCACGAAAAACTAGGAGCCTGCGGATCCGGAGTGATGTGCCCTTCTCTGTGAGGAAACGATGAAGAAAACCGCGAAATTGGGAATCCTGTTCGCGACAGTGCTCGCGGTCGCCTCTGGCGCCGCGATCGCGCAGTCGAAGGACATTCCCGGCGCCAAGAACGCGCCGGCGTATGTCCTCGACGCGCGGGGCAATGTCGTGGTCGATCCTTTCGGTCTGTGCTGGCGCACGCCCTGGTGGACGCCGCAACTGGCCGGCATCGACGGCCCGAAGGGCGCCGGCTGCGCCTGCGACAAGGCCGTGCTGCCGAAGGAGGTCTGCGAGCCGCCTCCGCCGCCGCCGCCGCCGAAGCCTGCTGCGGCTCCCCCGCCTCCGCCTCCGCCGCCGCCGCCTCCGCCCCCGGCGCCCAAGCCACCTGCCCCGCCGGCGGTCGAGAAGGTCACGCTTGCGGCTGACACGCTGTTCGACTTCGACAAGTCCAACATCCGGCCTGACGCGCAGAAGGTCCTCGACGACCTCGTGTCGAAGCTGGCGGGTGTCAACCTCGAAGTCATCGTTGCCGTCGGCCACACCGACTCGGTCGGCACTGAGCAGTACAACCTCGGGTTGTCGAAGCGCCGCGCCGATGCCGTCAAGCAGTACCTCGTCAGCAAGGGCATCGAGGCCAACCGCATCTACACGGAAGGCAAGGGCGAGTCGCAGCCGGTCGCGGACAACCGCACCGCCGAGGGCCGTCAGAAGAACCGCCGCGTGGAGATCGAGGTGATCGGCACGCGCTCGGTGAAGCGCTGATCGATCTGCGCGCAACAGCAAAAAAACCCCGCCTCGGCGGGGTTTTTTGTTGGGCCGCCTTGGCGAGCGGCCCAAATCGCAATCAGGGCAAGCCGAGTGCCGCCTTCACCGCCGCCGCGGCCGTGGCGTTGAAGCGGTATTGATAGTCGGCGATCTTCGCGCCGGCGCGGTACAGCTTGCCGGGCCTCACGCCCGGCGCGCCCTTGCGGGGCTCGATGAAGGCGATCTGCGCGGCCTCCCGCTCCACGTCGGTCACTCCGGTGTCGGCGGGATCCACATTGGCGCCGAAGGAAAGCACCACCGCCTTCGTGCCGCCGACCGTCTTTTCCTCCCAGCGGCCCTCGGCCAGCACCCGATCGTCGGCGCGGGCGCAGAACATGGTGCCGGCCTTCGCGGCGTACAGCTGCACGCGGCCTTGGCTCGCATTCGGATCCCGAAACATCATCGCGTACGGCCGGGCGCCGTCGCGATCCTCGTACGACAGGCAATACAGGTTCTCGCGCGAGAAGTTGGCGACCATCTGCCGGGTGTTGGCAGCGCCGGTGAACGACTCCTTGCGCGGCAGCATCAGCACATCGTCCTCGAAGCGGACGGTCGACAGATAGGCAATCGATCCCGGCGGGAAGCGGGCGTCGCCCACGCGCGCGGCCTCCGGCTTGGTGTAGTTGTCGGCGGTGCGCAGGAAGCTCCTGATCGGCAGGCCGGAGACGTCGTAGCCCTGCAGCGCGACCCGCAGCTGCAGTGGGCTGGTCGCCTGGTAGATCAGCCGCACCGCCCCGTCGGCGACCGGCACCGCGAAGTTCGGCTGGCGGATCGAAATGCGCTCGCCGTCGCGCACGAAGTGCCGGACGTCGATGTTGCCGTTGAACGCATCGGTTTCGGCATCGGTGCTCGTCTGCAGCAGCGGGTAGCGCTCGCCCTGAGCGCTGCCATTGATGCGCAGGTTCACCATGCGCGTCCCGGAGAAGTAAAAAATTCCCTCGCCCTTCAGCGCATCGATGGCGGAGACGTAGAGCGGCTTGGCATCCGCCACGGGCTGCACGTCCGCCGCCGGCGGGGGCGAGAACACGGGTAGTGGCGACTGCGCCCACGCCAGCGGCGAGGCCAGCGCAAGGGCGGTCGCTAGATTTCGGGTGCGATTCATCATCGTTAGGGGACAGTCTCTGGCCTCAAGCGCGCCGAACTTTAGCGGAACAGCGCACAACCGCTCCACCCGCCGAAAGGGCGACGCATGCGCCCTCCCCCGGCCGAACCACCGCCACCTCGCGACCGACTTCATTCGCTCGGCAGTGGAGCCCGATCGTCCCTCTGGTGGAGCGCCCCTTGTAGGCTGCGCCGAGGGATACGCGCCGCAACTGGTCAGCTGCAGTAGCCCGCGCTCTGCTTCGGAGTCAGCAGCAGGACTTCGGCCAAAGTGCTCCTCGGCCAAGCCAGCTGGGACCCTCGACAAAAAAACGGCGCGTCTCCATCAAGGGCCGCGGGCCGGCCGCCCAATTTTCGGTCCCGAGTAGGAAGTCCATGCGGTTTCGGCTTCTTGGCATTACGCTCATGGCCTGCGCGACGGTGGCACTCACGACTTGCGCCACCCGCGCCACCCGCCTCGATGCGCGATGGGTCAATCCCGAGTTCTCCGGCCAGCGCGTCCAGCATGTCATGGTGATGGCGGCGATCCGCGATGCGACCGCGCGGCGCATGTTCGAGGACACGATGGTTGCGGCGCTGACGGCGTCGGGCACGAAGGCGGTCGCCTCGTACACGTTCATTCCGGCCGACGGGCCGGTCACCGAGGAACGGTTGCGCAAGGCGGTCGCCGCGGCGGGCGTCGGCCATGCGCTGGTCAGCCGGGTGATCAATGTCACCGCTGAGGTCAACGTGACCCCCGGCATGGTGATGGGGCGGGCCTCGGGTCCTGGGTGGGTTGGCACAGCGGCTGGGGCGCGGGCTGGGGCGGCTGGGTCGGCTACCACAACACCATGTGGGCGACGACCACCATCCCGCCGCGTGTGACAACGACACAGAACGTTCACGCCGACACGCGCCCGTTCGATGTCGCGAACGCGGCGGTCGTGTGGTCGGCAGCAACGACGACCTCGACCGGCTACGACTCACTGCCGCAGATCATCGCTCAGTTCGTCGAGTTGATCGTGCAGACCATGAAGGCCGACCGCGTGATCTGCTGACAGCCGTGCCGATCGGGTGATCGACGACCGCGACCCCATTGCTTCGGGGGAACCGGACTTCAACCCGCGCCGCGGCCACGATCCCCGCCGCGGCCGACGTTTGGCGCGGCCCCGGATCAAGCCCGCCCACTTCTACGGCGCAACTCCCGATGTGTGCGATCTCTCTGACGTGTTTCGCTGCCGCTGCCGCCATCGCCTTGCCCGCCATCGCGCAGGCGCAAGTGCGCGTGCAGTACGGCCGCATCACCAACGCCCAGCCAACCACCGTCACCGACAGCACCGCCCGCAACTTGGGCACGCTCGTCGGCGGCGGCATCGGCGTCATTTCCGGCAGCAGCCAGTCGGCCAGCAACCGCGCCTTGCGCGGCGTGGCCGGCGCGGCCGCTGGCCGTGGCGTCGGCACGCTGGCCGGCCGGTCGCAGGCCTTCGAGTCCACCGTCCTCGTCGACGGCATGACCACGGTGCGCATCGTCTCCGCCGAGGCCGGAAAGCGCGTCGGCGACTGCGTGGCCGTCGAGCAGGGCCAGTTCGCGAACATTCGCCTGGTGCCGGACAGCCGCTGCGCGCCGCGGGCGCAGGCTGCGCCGGCGAAGGCCGCTCCGCCACCCGCGGCCGCCGACCCCTCCGACGTGCGGCAGGCCGCCGCCAGCGAGCAGGCGAAGCAGCAGGTTCTGGCCGCGAAGACCGACGAGGAGTTCGACCTCGCCGAGCGCCGGATGCGGCTGCTGTACGGCGAGTAGCGCGTTGCGGTCGCGGCCGCGGCAGGCCCGGAGTCGGCCGCGCGCGGCGCCTTGGGCGGCCTTCGACAGTGGACCTTTGCCGCGGCGATTGACTCGCTCGCCGGCACCGCGACGGCACGTGGGCGGACCAAGGGCGGCCGAATGGTCACGGCCCACCGCAGCGCTCGCCGCGCAGGAGGCGCGAGCGAGCGCGAGTTCAGCGCCGAGTGAGGGTCGCGACTGCGTCTAACATCGGCGCATGACGACGCTCGACCAACCGGCCGCACCGAACGCCGACCCGGCCGAATTGCAGAAATTCGGCGCCCTGGCCCATCGCTGGTGGGATCCGCAGGGCGACATGCGGCCGCTGCACGAGATCAACCCCTTGCGGCTGGACTGGATCGACCGCCTGGCCTCGCTCGCCGGCAAGCGAGTGATCGACGTCGGCTGCGGCGGCGGCATCCTGGCCGAGGCGATGGCGCAGCGCGGCGCGCGTGTCACCGGCATCGATCTGTCGCCGAAGCCGCTGCGGGTGGCGCAACTGCACGCGCTGGAGTCCGGCGTGACCGTGGACTACCGGGAAGCGAGCGCCGAGTCGATGGCCGCCGAGTCGCCGGGGGCGTTCGACGTCGTCACCTGCATGGAGATGCTCGAGCACGTGCCCGACCCGGCAAGCACCGTCGCCGCCTGCAGCCAGCTCGCCCGTCCCGGAGGCTGGGTATTCTTCTCGACGATCAACCGCAACCCGAAGTCGTTCCTGTTTGCCATCGTCGGCGCCGAGTACGTCCTGCGCCTGCTGCCGAAGGGCACCCACGAGTACGCCAAGTTCATCCGCCCCAGCGAGCTGGCGGCGATGGCGCGGGCGGCGGGCCTCGACCTGGTCGAGGTGCTCGGGCTGACCTACAACCCCCTCACCCGCCGCTTCGCCCTCGGCCGCGACACCGACGTGAACTACCTCGTGGCCTGCCGCAAGCCGCAATGACGCGTCGGCGCATCGAGCTGGTGCTGTTCGACCTCGACGGCACGCTCGCCGACACGGCGCCGGACCTGGCGGCCGCCGCCAACCGGCTGCGCCTCGAGCGCGCCCTGGAGCCGCTGCCGCTGGAGGTGCTGCGGCCGCTCGCCAGCCACGGCGCCCGCGGTCTGGTCGGCCGCGCCCTAGGTCTCGCCCCGGGAGCGCCGGGCTACGAGGAGGCGCGGCTGCAGTTCCTCGCCCACTACGAGCAGGCCCTGTGCGTGCACACGCGGCTGTTCCCGGGCATGGCCGAAACGCTGCAGCAGCTCGAGGCCGACGGCCGCCGCTGGGGCGTGGTCACCAACAAGGCGGCCCGCTTTACCGCGCCGCTGATCGAGCAGCTTGGGCTGCATTGGCGTGCCGCCTGCGTGGTCAGCGGCGACACCACCCCGCACGCCAAGCCGCACCCGGCGCCGCTGCTGCACGCGCTGGCCGCCTGCGGCGTCGACGCCGAGCGGGGCGTCTACGTCGGCGACGACCGCCGCGACATCGACGCCGGCCGCGCCGCCCGCCTGCGCACGGTGATTGCCGCCTACGGTTATCTCGGCGAGTCGCCGCAGACCGAAGACTGGGGCGCCGACCACGCCATCGACACGCCCCTCGCGCTGCTCGACTGGCTCGACGGCGCTTGATTTCGCACGAGTGACCGCCATCTGGAGCGTACAATCTCGATCGCTGGGGGCGACCTGGTTTCGACACGGGTAGCGAATCAGCGCGGGGCATGCCGAGGACCAGTGACCTCGTAAATCCATCTGGAAACCTACAAACGCCAACGACGAGCGTTTCGCTCTCGCCGCCTAACACCGGCGAGACGCTGCACTAGCTGGCCCCTGGGCTAGGCCGGGCAACCGGCAGCAGCGACATTCACAGCGGCTGGGTGCCGGCGGCGTTGCGACGCCGAGCATCGAGATCGAGCAACTGGCCTTGCGTCGGCCTGCCGGTCGGCTAAGCGCAGGGTGAGATCCAAATAGATCGGCTACGCATGTAGAACCGCCTGAGGAACACTCGTGGACGCGGGTTCGATTCCCGCCGCCTCCACCATTTCCCGACTCTCGAGCTTCGCCAGCGGCGCCCGCGCAGCACTTCGCCGATCCCGGCGCGCCAGTGGGTCCGTCGCGCGCACGTCGCGCAAATCCGCCTCAACGCTTCAACATGCTGTGGCACGGCGGCGCCTCC